>JBILYL010000223.1:0-5070 GCA_044377775.1 Bacteroidia bacterium | reverse complement strand
TATTCTGTTCAGAGCATTTTGTGATCCGGCAAAAGATAATGTTATTGTTTGTCCTCCTACATATGGAATGTATGAAGTGTCGGCAACTATTAATGATGTAGCTGTAGTTAAAGTTCCACTGCTACCTGAATCGTTTCAGCTCGATGAAGAAAATATTCTTCGTGCGATTACTTTAAATACAAAATTAATATTTATTTGTTGCCCGAATAATCCAACGGGTAATGCTGTTTCTTGGGATACTATTAAAGTGTTACTCGAAAAATTTAATGGCATTGTTGTGATTGATGAAGCGTATATTAACTTCGCTTCTTATAGAAGTTTGATCCCTGAATTATTAAATTATCCTAATTTGGTGATACTGCAAACATTGTCTAAAGCGTGGGGTTTAGCTGGGTTGAGAGTAGGAATGGCGTTTGCTTCTGAACCAATAATAGATATTTTTAATAAAATAAAACCACCGTATAATATTAATGCTGTTTCACAACAGATCGTTTTTGATGCCTTAGATAATGTTTCTCTGGTTAACAAATGGATAAAAGAAATTGTAGCAGAAAGAGAGCGACTGACTTTGGCGTTTTCAAGATTACCTTTTGTTAAAAAAGTATACAAGAGTGATGCTAATTTTCTTTTGGTTAAGGTTGGTGATCCTGTCCAAGTATATGATTATTTAACTAAAAGTAAAATTGTTATTCGCGATAGAAGTAAAGTGGCTTTGTGTGAAGGATGTTTACGATTTACAATTGGTACCAAGGAGGAAAATGACATTGTTCTGGGCCAATTAATTCAATATAAATAAAAAGACTTTTTACGATTTATAAAAATCAGAATATGAAAAAAATATTGTTTATCGACAGAGATGGAACGTTGATCTGGGAACCACCAAGCGACTTTCAGATTGATAGTTTTGAAAAATTTAAATTTTTACCCGGTGTCATAACCTGGTTAGGGAAGATTGCAAGAGAACTGGATTATGAGTTAGTAATGGTTACCAACCAAGACGGTTTGGGGACTGAAAATTTTCCTGAAAATACTTTTTGGCCAGTCCAGAATTTGATGATTCAAACATTGGAATCGGAAGGAATATCTTTTACAGAAGTTTGCATTGACCGAACTTTCGAAAAAGATAATCAACCATCCAGAAAACCCAATACCGGCATGTTGACGAAATACCTTGGAGGTCAGTATGATCTTGCGAAATCATTTGTGATCGGTGACCGCATCACAGATGTTAAATTGTCTAAAAACTTAGGCGCAAAAACAATTTTCATTAAAAACTACGACAATGTTTCCGGTCATGAAAATGACATTGCGCTTCAAGTTGATACGTGGGAACAGATCTATGACTTTTTAAAATTGCCGGAAAGGTCAGTAACTCACAGTAGAGTTACAAAAGAAACAACAATATCTGTTAAATTAAATTTAGACGGCAAAGGCAATGCAGCTGTTTCAACCGGGATAGCATTTTTTGATCACATGTTGGAGCAGATTGCTAAACATGGAAATATTGATTTAGCTATAGATGCAAAAGGGGATCTTCATATCGATGAGCACCATACGATTGAAGATGTGGGAATCGCATTGGGGGAAGCATTTTTATTGGCCTTAGATTCAAAAAAAGGAATTGAACGTTACGGGTTTTTATTACCTATGGATGATTGTTTAGCTCAGGTTGCCATAGATTTTGGAGGCCGGAATTGGATTGAATGGCAAGCAGAATTTAAGCGTGAAAAAATAGGTGAAATGCCGACTGAAATGTTTTTCCATTTTTTTAAATCGTTCAGTGATGCTGCAAAATGTAATCTGAATATTAAAGCAGAGGGTCAGAATGAGCATCATAAAATTGAGGCGATTTTTAAGGCGTTTGCAAAAGCGATTAAAATTGCTGTAAAAAGAGATCAAAATAATATGAGTTTACCAAGTACAAAAGGCGTTTTATAGATGAAAGTTGCGATTATAAAATACAATGCAGGGAATATTCGTTCTGTTACATTTGCACTCGAACGTATCGGTGTTTCTCCTGTTATAACAGATGATGCTGAAGAAATCCGTTCTGCAGATCGTGTTGTTTTTCCCGGAGTAGGTGAAGCCAGCAGTGCGATGAATTATTTACGAGAACAAAATTTAGATTCGTTGATCGTTGATCTTAAACAGCCCGTTTTAGGGATTTGTTTAGGGATGCAATTGATGTGCAATTTTTCTGAAGAAGGTGGTGTTAAATGTTTGGGGATATTTGATCAAAATGTTGTCCGGTTTAAGGAGACCAACAAGGTTCCTCAAATGGGATGGAATACTATTTTTGATTTAAAATCAACTCTTTTTAATAACGTAAAAGATAAAGAGTATATGTATTTTGTTCACAGTTATTATGTTGAGTCGGGAGTTAATACTATTGCGACAACAAACTACGGGATTGATTATAGTTCTTCTTTAAAGAAAAATAATTTTTATGGGGTGCAATTTCATCCTGAAAAATCGAGTGATGCAGGACAAGTGATCTTGGAGAATTTTATTAACCTGAATTTATAAGGCAAATTGAAGTAATTAGTATGAAAAAAAAGTATGATTTTTTTGACAAGAATTTAAATACGAAATCATTCGATATTATTCCTGCTATCGATATTATTGATGGTAAGTGTGTGCGTTTAACACAAGGAGACTATTCGCGAAAAATTATTTACAATGAAAATCCCCTCGAGGTTGCTTTAATGTTTGAAGATATCGGTATCACCCGATTGCATTTGGTTGATCTGGATGGTGCCAAAAAAGGGGAAGTTGTAAATTATAAAGTTTTGGAAAAGATTACTGGCGCTACCGGACTTGTTATCGATTTTGGCGGAGGTATAATAACAGATGAAGCTTTGAAAATTGTTTTTGAATCAGGTGCCGCTATTGCTACAATTGGTAGTATTGCGGTAAAAAACAGTTTGTTGTTCTTTTCATGGTTGGAAAAATATGGTTCTGAAAAAATATTGTTGGGTGCCGATGTGAAGGATGAAAAAATAGCGATTGGTGGTTGGTTGGAAAATACGAATATCATCATTTTTGATTTCCTGAAAAAGAATCAAATCGCGGGTATTAAAAATGTTTTTTGTACAGACATTTCCAAAGACGGTTTGCTGCAAGGAGCAAGTGTTGAGTTATACAAGAAAATTATTGATCAATTTCCTGATATTAATTTAATTGCTAGCGGTGGTGTTTCTTCTGTTAACGATTTGGATGAATTAAGATTCATTGGTTGCTCTGGAGTGATTGTAGGTAAAGCGATATATGAAGGAAGAATAACTCTTAGGGAACTGAAAAAATATATAGCATGTTAGCAAAACGGATAATACCTTGTTTGGACATAAAAGATGGCCGCACGGTAAAAGGTGTGAATTTCGAAAACATAAGGGATGCCGGTGATCCGGTTGAATTAGCAGTTTTTTATAGTCAACAGGGAGCTGATGAATTGGTGTTTTTGGATATAACAGCAACAAATGAAAATCGGAAAACATTAGCAGAATTAGTGTTGAGAGTTGCGAAAAATATTAATATTCCATTTACTGTTGGTGGAGGTATTCGTAGTGTTGATGATGTTTCTGTTTTATTAAATTCAGGTGCAGACAAAATTTCAGTAAATACTTCCGCGTTTAAAAACCCACAGCTGATCGCTGATCTATCAGGTCGTTTTGGCAGTCAGTGTATAGTTCTGGCTGTCGATACAAAATTTGAAAATGATGATTGGTATGTTTATTTAAATGGTGGGAAAGTGAGAACAGAAAGCCGCACAATAGATTGGGTGAAGCAGGCTGTTGAATTGGGTGCTGGAGAAATTTTACTTACATCCATGAATAATGACGGGACAAAATGCGGCTTTGCAAACACCATTACGAAGCAGGTTTCAGAGAGTACATCCGTACCTGTAATTGCAAGTGGTGGTGCCGGTAATATGGAGCACTTTCGGGATGCATTCATATCCGGAAAAGCGGATGCTGCATTAGCAGCGAGTGTCTTTCATTTTAAAGAAATAGAAATACCGGATTTGAAAAAATATTTAAAAGAACAAAAAATAGAAATAAGAATATGAAACCAAATTTCACAAAGTCGGCAGACGGATTAATTCCAGTCATTATTCAGGATCATGCAACCAATGTAATTCTAATGTTAGGATACATGAATGAAGAAGCTTTTCAAAAAACTCAACTTGAAAACAGGGTTACCTTTTTTTCGAGATCAAAAAGCCGTTTATGGACAAAAGGAGAAGAAAGTGGGAATTTTTTAGAAGTGAATGAATTGTTTTTGGATTGTGATCAGGATACCCTTTTGATAAAAGCGACCCCTTTTGGACCTGTTTGTCATACAGGAGCAGATACTTGTTTTGCTGAGCGGAATTCATCTGATTTTATTACCCAATTAGAGCAGATTATATTGGATAGAAAAGTGAAATCAGATGAGAAATCCTATATTTCTTCTCTTTTCAGCAAGGGGATAAACAAGATAGCCCAAAAAGTGGGTGAAGAAGCTGTTGAATTAGTGATTGAAGCAAAAGATAATAATGACGAATTGTTCAAAGATGAAGCTGCAGATTTGTTGTTTCATTATCTGATTCTGCTGTCAGCAAAGGGGTTTAATATGAAGGATGTCGTTAGAACGCTGGAAAATCGTAATAAATTGTAGCAAAATATGTATGAATCTTATCATTTCTAGTTGTTTTTAGGATAAATATCTCTCTTTTTACTCCTTATATTTAATTAATTTTCTTATAATTGGTAAAATTTTGCACGTATAAACGATCTATTGAAGAATAAGCTTAATTATTTTATGGAGTTAAATAAAAGCGGTCCAGTTGAAGAAACCATTTTCACCAATAGAGTGAATGGTATTAGAGCTGCTTTTAATGGTGCGGAAAAGAAAATCATTGTTTCGCATATCGGAGAGCTTGATCAGGATAAAGTAAATACAATTTCGACTCTAGTTGAAACTCAGATGGAATATTTGGGGGTTAGCAAAAGTGCAATCAAGAAAATTTTCAATATTGTAATTGAGA
Organism: Bacteroidia bacterium; assembly: GCA_044377775.1. Classification (GTDB taxonomy): domain Bacteria; phylum Bacteroidota; class Bacteroidia; order 2-12-FULL-35-15; family 2-12-FULL-35-15; genus 2-12-FULL-35-15. The sequence goes on along the minus strand of JBILYL010000223.1, from coordinate 44 downwards.
CTCTTCAGAATATTTGTATTCACGGAGAAAAAGATAATAATGGT
>JBILYL010000129.1:0-7109 GCA_044377775.1 Bacteroidia bacterium | reverse complement strand
CTTCAAGTCTGTCGAGGTCGAATTTGTTTGTCTGGTCTGTTATATCAAATAATCCGATCTCGTACCTGTTAGATGCGTTCGTTAAACTATCCGGTTCATGTATTTTGGAGGAAGCGATATTGTACATAAAAAAACCACTTACACCAGCCTGAAATCCAAATATAGGTTTCGTTAACATCCCAATACCAGCACCTGTAGCAATTGCGTAGTCATCTTTTAGATCACCTTCATTGATCGTTGTCATTGCAAATGTTCTTGAATGTGCTTCCCAGTGAGCATTTACGATACAGTCCTTTAAACAGATAGAATCTTTAGGCTGAAGTGAAATGTGATGATCGTTTTGATCTTGAGAAAACGAAGTTGTTGCAATTAAAAAACTAATAAATGTTATCGTATATTTAAACATGTTTATTTCTATTTCATCGATTCAATTTTTTTCTTAATCGGCTGATATGGCCCATATTTATGCTGTTCTTCACTAAAGCCGTCAGCATAAGGTCCGAAAGGATGATCAAATGGTTTCGCTTCTATCTTAGGCCAGTCTTTTTTTATGTTTTTATGCGGTCTTGGTTGGGAATTTACATAAGCTGCAATATCCCATACTTCTTCATCTGTCAATATAGTATTACTGTAGCTTGCCCCTAATGGCATGTTATATTTTATGTATTTGGCGAAATTTGAAATTCTGTATAATCCAGCTCCATCATTATAGCTATGTTCACCCCAAAGTGGAGGATAGGTATAAGCTGTGTTATCGCTGTTCATCAATCCGTTCCCTTCTGCTTGATGGCAATTTGAACATTTTTGTGCATACAGATTTTTTCCGTTTTCGGGATTTGCTGCCCTATCCAAAAAAGGCATGTTTTTTAATCCTGAACCTTCAGGGGAAACTCCTTTTGGTACATCTTTTCCAAGCCATTTAATATACGCGACAATGCCCTGCATTTCTCTTGATGCTGTATCAAGTGCATTTCCGTTCAAACTCCGTTCAAAACAATCGTTAACACGTTTGTGAATGTTTTCCATCGATCCTGACCGTGCTCTGAATTTTGGATAGGTTGAAGCAACAGCAGAATAGTTGTTCCCGAATATTTTTGTACCGGCATCTAAATGGCAATTCTGGCAATTCATACCATTCGTAGATGCCTTAAATACTTTTCCTTTATTACCGAAATACATTGCTGTATTTGAAATAATATCTTTTCCATATAAAATTAAGCCCTTGTTTTTGTGAGCTTCTAATGTTGTTGCATCTGGAGCCTGCCAGTATTTTACAGTGTCTTCTGCAATTGTAGGCGTTTTTTCAGCTGTGATTAAACCGGATTCTGTTTTTTTTTCTTCAACAGTAGGAACATATTCAGGAAGATATTTATAAAAAAAGAATCCCAATGCAATTATAAATACAATTAAAAAAATTATCAGGTTTAATAATGTACCGATAATCGCCAGTAATCTTTTTTCATTTTGATTTTCCATGATGCATGTTTTTAGTGAGGCAATTTATCTTTGAAATATCCATACAAATAGGTTCCGATTAGTGCAAAGAAAAAAACGATTATCATTGTGATGAATCCATAGCCGATATTTACAACCATTGGTCCCGGACAAGCACCTGTCAGAGCCCATCCCAATCCGAAAATGCTTCCTCCGATCAGGTAGCGAACAATTGATTTCTCTTTTGGATAGAACATGATCGGATTTCCATGGAAATCGCGGATGTTGAATTTTTTAATCAGGGCAACACCTATAACCCCGAGTATTACTGCCGTGCCAATAATTCCATACATGTGGAAGGATTGAAAGCGAAACATTTCCTGTATTCTATACCATGACATCGCTTCTGACTTTGCCATAACGATGCCGAATAATGTTCCAAGCACTAAGAATTTTATAAATTTCATTTTTTTTAGAAGATTATTGGAATAATTAAAAATGTCATGATTAAACCTCCTATGAAAAAACCGATTACGGCAATCAAAGAGGGGAGTTGTAGGTCTGATAAACCACTGATAGCATGTCCGGATGTGCAGCCTCCCGCATATCTGGAGCCGAAGCCAACCAGTATTCCTCCTATCGCTAAAATTAAAAATCCCTTGAATGTGAAAATCGCTTCTAAGCTGAAAATTTCATCCGGTTGTACCGATTGCGGTGCAGAAAAGCCCAATTCATTTAAATCGGAAATTGTTTTTTCTGAAATAGCGATTGGTTCTTTTGTTGAAAGAAATTGGTTTGCAATAAATCCACCTAAAACTGCTCCAACTAAAAATACAATGTTCCAGAGCTGACCTCGCCAATTAAAATCGAAAAACTTAACTACTTTTCCGCATCCTGCTGCGGAACAAATTGTTCTTAAATTCGCGGAAAATCCAAATGATTGTCCGAAAAATAATAACAGAAACATTATACCGGCTATCAAAGCTCCTGAGAACCACCATGACCATGTTTGTTTTATGATATCTAACATTATTTTATTAATTATTTAAATGGAAAGAGATAATTGGTTTGAATAAATGATTGATTAATTTTTCAGTTGCACTCGTATGAAATAGACTTCCTTTTCCATGTGTTCCCATACAAACAATATCTACTTCGTGCATTTGATTGAAATGAATGACTCCATTTTCAACATCATGATCATTCAATAAGTGGTTTTCATACTCAGAAATGTCATTAGCCAAAGCATAGGCATCCATATTTTTTAATAATGCATTTTTTTGATCAACAGTCTGCTTCGAAACAATCTGAAGTTGGTGAACTTTTGCGCCAAATGCTTTTATAAGTTTTTTTAGTAAGGATAAGTTTTGGTTGCCGGGATTGCTGAAATCATGAACGATCAGAATGTTTTTAATGATGAGGTCAGATCGGTCGCACATTAATGATAAAAGAGGTGTGAGTGATTTTCTTGCAATAATTTGTGTTTCGGAGCCGGATAGTTTTTCTTTTAGTCCCCATGCTCCTTTTGTTCCCATAACAATTAAATCAAATTTGTTATCCTCTGAATAACGAATGATGGAATCTGTGATCTTTCCCAAAACCAAATGCGTTTGGATATGTTGTCCGTATAGTGTTTTTAAATTGTTTAGCTTTCTTTCAGCGATTTCTTTTTGTGATATCACATACTTTACATCAATTTCTCCACACGTTTGAATTGTTCCATTTGCATCAATCGTTACTGTATCTGGAACATTCAATACATGTATAAAGTGAATTTCTATTTTTGTTTTTTCCTCCAGCTTTTTAACCATAAGATAGGCGTACTCTGCTTGTACCGAAAAATCTGTAGGGATTAGAACTTTAAGTGTTTCCATAAGTTTATAGATATTGATTTACATTTTGCCAGCTTCCGCCATTTGTTATATTCTTAAACCCTTTTGATTCGAGTATTCTTTTGGCTTGTCCACTGCGGTTACCGCTTCTGCAGCAAACTATAATCTGATTGTGTGATTTCAGTTTTTCAATTGCTAGTGGCACTTGTTCAAGAGGGATGTTTATAGAACTTTTTATGTGACCGGAAGCAAATTCCATTTTGCTTCTAACATCTATAATGGTTGCACCTTTTTTTATTAATTCGGCAAGGTCAACGGTGTTGAGTCCGAATAGTTTTTTTATTGCTGTTATCATTTTATATTATTTATTACAAAATTATGACCTGTAAATCGTTTTAACGGTTACATATGTTACAAATCAAGTCGAATGTAAAATATTTTTATAACCAAAGATGGATATAGTCTTAGTAAATCAGTATGCTAGTGATTCATAGAATCGTTAGCATCCATTCCTTTTTAGGAAAAAAATAGTAAAGGATTATTTTAAGTATATACTAAGTGAAACGGATTGTAGAAACATTTACATCCTTATAACACAATCTGAAATTTAAAGTGTTTAGCTGTATTTATAAATAGCAGCTTTTTTTAGAAAACAGCCTGATTATCTGAATTCATAATCCACTCCGGTAACTTGCGACAGTAGGGTGTCGGGTGCATCTAATATTATTGCATTTTTAGCTGGAGTAGGAGTTATTGGTGAATTTACTTTTAAATAGTCAAGCATTACGGTATGTAAAGTAGAAGTAGTATTTTTAGGATCCACAACGCCTTTCATTCGGCAAAGCATATCAATAGGGTCGCCATCGCGTTCACATGCAAGAATGCTATACAGCTTTTCGGATTCTAATTCTTTTCCCTTAATTGTAGCACTCTGAACTCTTTTGCCCATTTCTGCAAACGCATTAAAACGTACTTCCATCCCCTTGAATTTTATCACCCAACCACCAAAACGTTTGGATGCATCTTTTGCAAACACATTGTTGAGTTCTTTCTCCAGCCATTCACTTAATTGTTTTCCACTTGCTTTTGCAGTTCTCACAGTACTGTCTACCGGTAACATGTCGAAAATGAAACCATTTGTGATTGGAATATTTCCTGTTTTATCGGGTGTTGTGAGAGGAGGACAAAAACGAAAGCCGTTTGATAGCACAATATCTATTTCTGGGAATTTCCAGTTTAACGCATTTAAGATCATTGTATCAATTGGATTTTCTACAACAAAATACCGGTATAAAGGAATCGTGCTGTAACCTACAACTTGATTAATGTGCTCTTTGAATGTAGCTTCATTCTCGTCCAATAATTTTTGAATGTTCTTGTCTGGTTTTAATCTTGCTGCGGTTACTTCCAATAACTCGTATGTGTCCTTAACTACTTTCCCGTTTTCTATTGTCAAGTCTAATTTTCCTATAAAGGATCCAAATGCGCCTGGTTCGACAACTTTTGAATAGGTACATTCGATTGGTTTGCGGACTCTTTCATGTGTATCGCCACCTAAAATATAATTTACACCTTCACACTCAGGCATGTTTGCTAATGAGATCTGTTGCGAACCAATGGGTCGGTATATCCGATAAATCCAATTTTAGCTCCAGCTGTGTGCCAGATGTGATAAGGTTGAAAGATTAGTTCACCTTTTTTTCCTTCTCCCAAATCGTGGTACATATTTGCGCAGATCTTTGGCGCATTTAATGCACCCATTAATGTCTGCATGTTTTTTTTGCCATAGATCACTTCCCAATTCCCAGGCAGATATAGGTCGTAATTCAATGCGTTTAAAATCGGGACAAATGCTTTGCCGGTTGTTTTTACACTAAGCTCACTGCCCTGAAACATGTCCCCTGTGTCAATTGTAAATGTGTTTGGGTTTTTTGCTTTTAGCGTATTTAACATTGCTGCCATATTCGCGTAACCACCCGTTTTTCTGAAGACAGCTTTGTTGTTTTCCCAAAATAATTCATCATGTGCATGTATTTGACAGTGCACATCTGTTGTTTGAAGAATGCTTATCGTTGTAGCTTTTGATCCTGAAAAATTATTTTCTGATTCAGCACCGGCTGCTGTTATATCTGCAATTGCGGATAGCGGATTTGTAATGACAGAACTTATCCCTAGTAAACCTATTGATTTTATAAAATCTCTTCTTTTATTATTTTCCATTTTTAATCTTTTTGTTTGTCTGTCTTTCCAAAAAACCTTTTTATAGGTTATAAGTATAGGTATATTTTTACGGATGAACAAGGTTTAATATCATTATTGAAAGTGATCTTTTTAATTATTGCGAACCTACTGTTTTTATTTTTATCAACTGCTTTGATCTTTCTTCAATATATGTGTTGTGTATGTAAGCGATACTAATGCCGAATATTACTGTCCCGATTCCAATTATTGCATTGTAATAAACAGGAGCCATCAGTGCAATTCTTATGAAAATAGTTATGAGTACAAATGCTGAATATCTGAAAATGCTTGGATAATGAATTACGTATCTGAAAGCTGCCAACATTAGCAACATATCTGCAAAAATAAGAACAAGATAAAACAAAGGGTAGGAGGGGTGAAATATTCCTGTTTCCCAATATTGTTTTATATCAAAAAATACTGACGTTAGTAAGCCTATTAATACACCAATGGCAATCTTTTTTTTTAGCTTAATGAATGTTGTTCGTTCTGTCTCCTCTGTAATTTGTCTGTGTTTTTGCAAACTGTAAAACCATCTTATTAAAAAGAAAATAATTAATGCAGCTCCCGCATCCGCTGCCATTCTGCTGATAATTGTAAACTGCTCCGGAAACGAAGCGTCAAACGATAAATTTGATAATTCTTCAAATGATGTCCGTAAAAATATCAGACTCATGATCTGGAATTGTTTTGCAATTGAATTTGCAATAGATTTTGGAATTACAAATACTAATCCGATCATCTCAAAAAACAATAAAAAATTGAAACTGAATTCAATTGCATCAGTAATTTTTATGTTAGAAAGTAGGTAGTATGCCTTGAATAAATTTAAATGATTTCCAATACCAATTAAAAGCGATACGATAAATACGACCACCAACATATAACTCATATTACGGGCATTTTGTTTGCTCTCCCAATATCCTTCCAGTAAATTGTATATGTTGGTGATCAATTATTTTTATTTTGTTAATTGTTTAATTATTTATTACATGTTACATTTTGCCATGCACCAAGATTTTCTACTTCTTTTGTATATCCTGAAGCGATTAACTGTTGTTTAGCAATTCCTGCACGGTTTCCGCTTCGGCAAACAATAATAACTTTGTCATATGCTTTAAGTTCTTCTATCTTGTTTCCAAATGAGTCTAAAGGGTAGTTTACTGTACAATCAGCATGACCATCCTCATTCCATTCTCCTGTAGTTCTTACGTCAACAATAATTTGTTTCAATTCTGTTTTTGTTTCCATTATTTCTGTTTTTTTGTTTTCTGAATTGCATTGCGCGAATACAAAAATGGATAAAGCGACAATGACGATTGTTATTATATATTTCATTTTTATATTTTAATAAAAGGCGGCACAAAGCCGCCTTTTATAGTTTATGCTTTTACTAATTTACTTTGGCAAACATAATCTGTTTTAGGAACGCCCGTTTCAGCGATTGATTTAAATCCACCTTCAATTTCTTTGAAGTTATGTATCCCACGCGCTTTTAGAATACTAGCTGCGATCATACTTCTGTATCCGCCAGCGCAATGCAAATAAAATGGTTTACTGTCGTCAATCGTTTTGAACCAATTATTGATTTCAGCTAATGGT
>JBILYL010000010.1:0-21937 GCA_044377775.1 Bacteroidia bacterium | reverse complement strand
GTGGTGGTGCCGGCAAAAAAGACATTGAATGCCATGCATGGCGATACAGTTAAAGTTCGCGTTTTCCCCAAGGGAAAAGGCAAGCAGGAAGGTGAAATCACAGAAGTTATTGAACGTGCCAAAACCGAATTTGTCGGGACAATACAAGTTTCCCCACGTTTTGCATTTTTGGTACCAAGCAACAACAAAATTCATGTCGACATTTATATTCCTTTAGAAAAGTTAAATGGAGCAAAAGACGGACAAAAAGCAATCGCAAAAATTGTAGAGTGGCCCAAAAACGGAGTGAATCCAATTGGTGAGATAAAAAGTGTTTTGGGAGATGTGGGTGAAAACAACACAGAAATGCACGCCATTTTAGCGGAGTTTGGTTTACCATATGAATTCCCGAAAGATGTAGAACGTGCAGCAGATCTTATTCCAATAAAAATCACTGAAGAAGAGGTTGCTAAAAGAAGAGATTTCAGAGAAATAACGACTTTTACTATAGACCCTGTGGATGCAAAAGATTTTGATGATGCGCTTTCTATCCAAAAACTAAAGAATGGAAACTGGGAAATTGGTGTTCACATTGCAGATGTAAGTCATTATGTAAAACCCGACTCCATGATCGACAAAGAAGCCGTTTCAAGGGCTACCTCTGTTTATCTTGTCGATCGTGTTGTTCCAATGCTCCCGGAGGTGCTTTCAAACAACGTGTGTTCACTTCGTCCCAATGAAGAAAAACTTTGCTTCTCTTCCGTTTTTGAAATGACGGACGAAGCAGAGGTTGTAGCTGAATGGTTTGGAAGAACGATCATTAACTCCGACAGGCGCTTTACATATGAAGAAGCACAGTTGGTCATTGAAACAGAAGAGGGTGATTATCGCGATGAGATTCTGACAATGAACCGCCTTTCTAAAATATTACGTGCAAACCGGTTTAAAAAAGGAAGTATCGCTTTTGAAAAAATGGAAGTGAAATTTCATCTGGATGAAGTCGGAAATCCAACCGGTGTGTTCTTTAAAGTTGCAAAAGACTCCAATCAACTGATCGAAGATTTTATGCTTCTGGCAAACAGAAAAGTAGCAGAATTTGTTGGCAAAAAGAAATCCGAAAATGGCAAGCCTTCAGATCAAAAAGTGGGCAGCAAAGAATCGCAACGACCATTTGTATATCGGATTCATGATAAACCAAACCCCGATAAACTTGAAAACTTTTCGGAATTTGTCGCAAAATTCGGATATAAATTAAATGTGAAAAACATGAATACCGTTGCTGATTCAATGAATAATTTATTGAAAGAGGTAAGCGAGAAAAAAGAATCGGGAATGATTGAACTCCTTGCCATCCGCACCATGGCAAAGGCGGTTTATACCACTAAAAATATTGGTCACTACGGTTTAGGCTTTGATTATTATACCCATTTTACATCACCTATCCGCAGGTATCCCGATGTAATGGTACATCGTTTATTGCAGCATTATTTGGATGGAGGAAAAAACCCGGACATCGATAAATTAGAGGAACAGTGCAAACATTCTTCCGACATGGAAAAACTTGCAGCGGATGCTGAAAGGGCTTCTATCAAATACAAACAAGTACAATATCTGACGGATAAGGTCGGACAAGAGTTTGACGGAACAATTTCGGGGGTTACAGAATGGGGGATATTTGTCGAAATTATAGAGAACCATTGTGAAGGAATGATACGCCTGCGCGACCTTCGAGATGATAGTTATTACTTTGATGAAGATAATTATTGTTTGCGAGGCAGAAAATCAGGAAAGGTTTTGACTCTTGGCGACACAGTTAGAATTGAAATCAAGCGTGCAGATTTAGTTAAAAAACAACTGGATTTTGCATTGGTAGAAGTTCTCGAAGAAAGAAAAAAACCAACTGAAAAACTGTCTAAACGACAAGAGCACAAGGCGAAAAGCAAAAGTTTCAAAGAAGAGATGAAGTCGGCAACAGATCGGAACAAACAAAATAAAAACGTTCCCGATTCTGGGGAAAAACCCTCTGAACCTAAACCTCCAAAGCCTTCTTCGGGTAATCCATTTATAGATGAATGGGGATTTGAAGTGTGATACAACTCCCTACAAATTAGCTACGCTTACACATTATTTTAATAATAAAAACGCCACCGATGAGGTGGCGTTTTGCTTTAACAGAAATAACTAAAAATCATCTGTGTAATTCTGTCTAATCTGTGAGAAATATCTAGATCATATTCAATCTCTTCGCAAGATCATCCTTATAAGATCCACCAATAGGGATTAGTTTTTTGTCTTCCTCCAGAATCAAATTCGGTTGTTCTATCGCAACAATTTTATCGATGCGAACAATAAATGAGCGGTGAACACGAATAAAATCACTTGCAGGCAATTTTTTCTCGATGTCCTTCATTGTACTGTGAATTGTGTAGCGAGCGGTATTTGTATTGATAACAACGTAATCCTTTAATGCTTCCACAAAATAAATATCACAGGTTTTTACTTTTACCAAGCGTGAATTTGACTTAACAAAAATGATGTCTTTTGATTCTTTGTTTTCAACGATCGAGTATAAAAAATCTCTTTCCTTTTTCACATCTGTTTCCTTCTCATGTTTATAGATCGCCATTTCTATAGAAGTGTGCAAATCAATTTCTTTGAAGGGTTTAATAATATAACCGTAAGGTTCTGAAACCTTTGCTTTGCTAAGTGTGCTTTCGTCAGCGTAAGCGGTTAGATAAATGATGGGTATATTAAATTTTTCACGAATCTGACCGGCAGCTTCAATTCCGCTCATTTCACCTTTCAGCATGATATCCATCAAAACAAGATCCGGTTTCACCTCTTCCGCAGTTTTAATGGCATCTTCACCTGTAGAACACATTCCAACAACAGTGTATCCAAGCTTTTTTAAGCTATGTTGGATATCTTTTGCTACGATACTTTCATCTTCAACAATAAGAATGTTTGTTTTTGACATTTTATATGCGGTTTTTTACTTGGTTTTGTTTAAATATAATGGTGTAGTTTGTTCCTTTTTTTAAATCCAGGGCTATTGTCCCACTTAATTGATCGGTCAAAGTTACAACTAATTGCAATCCGAGCGACTCAGTATTTCTGTAATCTATGTTTGGGGGCAGTCCCCTTCCGTTGTCACCTATGTTTAATATCAAATTTTCGCCTGAAATCTTCATAACAATCGCAATCTCGCCCCCAAGGCTGTTATCGACAAACGCGTATTTTAATGCGTTGGATACAATTTCGTTGATGATTAACCCACAAGGAATCGCCAGGTCTAAATTAAGAAAAACATTTTGAATGTCAAGATTTAATTTTATTTCATGGTCAAAGTTTGAATACGAGTGAATTAAGTTTTGTGATAGATTTACCACATATTCCGTAAAATTAATGCTTGAAAAGTCTTTGGTCTGATATAAACTTTCATGAATAAACGCCATCGATTTAATACGATTCTGGCTTTCTTTTAAAATCTGTAATGTTCCTTCATCTTTTACATAAGACGATTGAAGATTTAAGATACTTGAAATTACCTGAAGATTATTTTTTACCCGATGGTGAACCTCTTTTAACAAGACCTCTTTTTCCTGAAGGGACAAGCGAATGCGCTCCTCAGATATTTTTTTCTCCGTTATATCATGACTGATACCAGAAACCTCTAAAACAGATCCATCTTCAGCCCAAATAGGGTTAAGATAAATTTCTCGCCAGTTTTCTAATCCGTTTTTATCAGTAAAGTAGATGTCGAAATATTGGGGTTCACCCGCAAATGCCTTTTCATATTTCTTTAACAAAAACGAATTATACTCCTTTTGTAATTCAGCTGTTTGCGGAATCATAGATAAACCAATTTTTGCCTCCCGACCATAACGGGTTTTTAGTTCTTTATCAAGGTTTTGATTAAAGGTCGTCAAACAAATGTTTTTATCGACCGTCCAAATTAGGTGGGAACTTGTTTCAATGATCGCATTAAATTTTGCAGATTGCTTTCTTAATTTCCCCTCCGCTTGTTTCAATTCAGAGATATCTCTGGAAACACCCATTGCGCCAATAACTTCTCCGTCATCATTTTTAAGAACCGAAGCAGACAAAAACGCGATAAATTTTTCACCGTTCTTTCTTCTGTTTGTAACCTCACCAGCGTATGCCCCCTTACTATAGAGCTCATCGTCAGTAATTTTTTTTCTTTCTTTTGGGTCTTCGTATAACATGCTAACATGCTTTCCGATTACCTCCTCTTGTGAATATCCAAATGTTTGTTGAGCAGCCTGATTAAATTCCGTGATAAAACCTTGTCTGTCAGAAGCACAAATCATGTCAAGCGAACCATTAATGATAAGTCGAGTATACTTTTGCGACTCTTGCAATTTCAGTTGAATAACCTTCCGTTTTGTAATTTCCTGTTCGAGCAATTCGTTTGTTTCCTCCGCAATTTGTGCGCGGGCTTGTTCTTTCAACAGCAACTTTTTTTCAGATGTATCATGAAAAACAACCTGAATTGCCTCTATTCCATTAAATTTAATAATGGTGGGTTTTGTTTCCAGAACAACAATTTCACCTTTCTTATTTTTAATTTTTATTTCAACAAAATCGAGATCTTCACCCGCTTTTACTTTTGAAATTCTTTCGATTGTTTGTTTATGGTATTCGGGAAGGATGAAATCAAGTGCGGAAATGTTTTCTAGTTCTTCAAAATCATTAACACCCACTATTTTCAACCCACTTGGGTTTGCAAACTTCATAACACCATCTATGTGAATAATAACACCATCGGGAGAATAGTCAACAAGACTTTTATAATTTTCCCGACTCCGTTTCAGCTCTAATTCAAACTGTTTTTTTTCATTAATATCTGTAATAAATCCTTCTATAAACAATAGTTTTCCATCATCTGAAAAAACACCTTCGCCTTTCTCCCAAACCCACTTTGCCTGTCCGGAAGCGTTGATCAACTGGTATTCTATTTCAAAAGGGGATTTTGTTCTCAGGGCTTTTTGAATCACCGATTTTAATGATTTTCTATGTTCGGGATGGGTAATTTCTGAGAATGAAATTTTCTTATTCTGAAGAATATCCTTTGGCTTATAACCCGTAAGCGCCTGAAAACCATTACTAACAAACAACATTGTTAGGTTCTCATCGTTTTCACATCGATACGCCATTCCCGGTAAACTGTTCATAAGGGTTGAAAGTGTTCGTTCGCTTTCTCTCAAATTTAACTCATTTTGCTTGCGATCAGTAATATTATAAATTACAGTTGCCCGAATATTTTTTTCAAAATAGGGTATGTTTTGTCCTTTTGATTCAACAGTGATAATTGTCCCGTCCTTTTTAATCGTATCTACCTCAAACAGTTTTGAAGTAGACAATCTCAAATGTTTTTTTGCTTGCAATTTTTGTTCTTCAACAACAAAGTCGTCAATTAAATTTTTCCCTATGATCTCTTTTGAAGACTTGAAACCATACATTTTTAAAAACTGATCATTCGCATCAATTATTTTCCCGTTTTCGGAAAAGACAATTCCTTCAAACGTTGCATTCGACAATATTTTGAATCGCTCTTCACTTTCCTTTAATATTTTTTCGCCCTGTTTCCGGAACGAAATATTATTAAAGATGGTTTGCACCGCCTTTTTACCATTATGCAAAACCAGTTTCGACTTTATTTCTATATCTAAAATTTCACCCTTTGGTGATTTGATACAGATTTCAGAGAAATCCAAAATTTCACCATTTAAAATCCTCAATGCACGCTCTTTGGTGTCTTTCTGATATTTAGGGAGGATATAATCGTAAATATTTAATGTTTTAACTTTGCTTAATTCCTGGTGCTTGATCCCTAATATTTCAAAAGCAGATCTGTTTGCAAACACAACATCTGAACCAACATAAATAATTACTCCGCTTGGAATTTGTTCTAAAAAATGCTTGTGATCTTCTTCGCTGTTCTTAATTATTTGTTCGTTTTCTTTGTATTTTGAGATGTCCCTGATAGATGTTACACTTAAGGGCTTACCTTTATAAACGATCTCTGTACTAAGCAGTTCTGCCCAGAAAAACGTGTTTCCTTTTCGAAGCATTTTTACATCGAAAGCTGCATCAATCTTCTTATTAAAATTATGGGAAACTGTTTTGTGGTAATCGGGGTGAATGAATTTTAAGAACGATTGATTAATGATCTCTTTCTCTGAAAACCGAAGCGTATTTTTTAGCGCATTATTTACATCGATTATCTTTCCATCCTTATGAATAACAATCCCCTCAAAGGCTGCGTCCGATAGTTTTTTGAATTTCTCCTCACTTTCAAACAATGACATTTCCGCCTCTTTTCTTTTTGTAATGTCCCTCGAAATTCCTTCAATTGCAACCACAAGTCCCTTGTTATTAAGAACAGGATTATTGACGGTCTCCGTCCAGATAACTTCACCATTTTTTTTTATCCATCTAAGTACTAATGGGTTTTGTTTGAGTTCAGTATCTTTTTGATTTTTATCTTTCTGCTGTTTTTTAAGTTCGTCTAAAATGTGAAGATCATCGTGATGAACGATTTTGCGACTCAAAAGTGGATCTTTCAAGAAGTCTTGCTGGCTATACCCTGTTATTTTTTTTACAGAAGGACTGATATATTCATGTTTATATTCCGGAAAAATCTGATAACGAAAAACTATATCCAATGCGTTTTCTGCAAGCGCCTTAAAACGCGCCTCGCTTTCTTTTAAGAGAAGGGCCGATTTTACCTCTTTTGTTGTTTCGGTAGAATCTAAAATAACAGCTACCACCTTTTTGTCCTTTATAGCTGCAGTTGCTTTAGTTTTGTAATGTCTTGATCCAAGATCATTATCCGGTCGGCTGACGTTGTATTCTTGTGCCTTTTTTGTTTTAAATACTTTTTCAATCGCCAACTTCATTCTTTTCAAGTCTTCGTCAGAAACAAAAGAATAAGCACTTTTCCCTACTATGTCTTTCTTTTTGACTTGTTTTGTTTCGGAGTTGATATCCAGGATAATTCCTCTTCGATCAACAACAAGAATAATATTCTGGGAATTTCTAAAAAAAGACTGCCACTTTAAATCGCTCAAGATCGAAAGTGTGTGTTTGTTTTCTGAGGTTTGACTTTTTTCAAAGGAACGAATTGTTCTCTGAAGCTTTTTTAGTTCAGCGATCAATTCTGTCTTTGATTTCTTAGAAAGCGTCATTCAATAAAATCGTAATTTATTTAATACTTGGCTCTGATGTTGATGTTTCTGGCAATACTTTTATTCCATCAAATCTGATTTCAACATCATTTTTATAGAGAATCGTTAAGAACAAAAAGCCGGCTTCGTCATAAAACTTCCATTCGCTCTCTTTTAATCCACCGACATATTTTCCAGCCTGTCGTTCCTTGCCGTTGAGATAATAATAAATATGCATCCCGTCAGGAACACCATCAACGAATTTTCCTATAAAGCGTAGTTTTCCGTTTTCTGTATAATAGTGTTTCCACTCAGCATCTCTTTGGTCTGCTTTAAAACTACCTTCTTCTTTATATTCCTGAAGCTCCAGCATCCACAGGCCTTCCTTAAGTCCGTCAATATAATCCCCTTTGGTAATAACTTTACCCGAATCACTGTATTCGATCATCGTTCCATCTTGCAGATCGTTGCGGTAATTTTCTTCGCGCAACAAGTTTCCTGTTTCATAATACCACTTCCAGGGCCCTTGAGCTCTCCCCTTTTTATCGTATTTCCCTTTTTGTTCAATCTTTTTATTCGGATGATAAAAGACCCAGTCGCTAATTCTTTTTCCGTTCAAATACTCCCCTTGAGATCTTAGCTCCCCATTCGGGTGATACTCTTTCCATGGGCCTTGTTGACGACCGGCTGTATCGAGAATCCCCTCACCTGTTAAGTAACCATCTACATAAACCTTTGCTGCAATCACCTTTCCTTCAGGAGAAAACTCACGATGAATTCCTTCCGCAACACCATCTCTGTATGTCCCTGTAAACTTTACTGCTCCCGTTTCAAAATAGGCCGTTTTCACATCTAACTTTGCGAGTTCCGGAGCATTCGTCTGAAGAACACCATTGATATATTTTGTAGTGTTTACTAAACTTCCATTAGGCGCATATTCCTTGAAATAACCATTCATCTTATCATCAGAATAGTTTATTTCATTCTTAACCATTCCGCTGGGATAAAACGATTTCCACATACCCTGTTTTAATCCATCAGCATCTTTACGGTTAACCTTTTCCTCTTTTTGTATAAAGCCCATTTTATATTGGGTGAGTGTAATGATTGTGCTGTCAGGAGATAGCTCATAACCCTGACCTTCTTCTTTTCCGGAAACAAATGGAATGATCTGCTTTACTTTGGCCGAACCAAGTGTTGAATCTTTCTGTTTTTCCGGTTTATAATAAATTATCGTATTCCCTTGTTTGGCATCGTTTTCAAAGCTTTCAGATAAAACAAGTGCAGCATCCTTTGTGTCAAACGTTTTCTTTACACCCGTCTTCTTCCCTTCTTTGTAATTAAATTCAAAGGCCAGCTTACCTTGTTCACTGTAGAATTTCCAGACACTATCCAGTTGAAAGTTTTTTCTGTTCCCCTCCGATTTTAAAATTCCATTTTGAGAATATGTTTTCCAGTATCCGTCCGGTTTCCCATCACGCATAGGCCCTTCGCTGGAAACTTTTCCATTGTCGTGGTAAAACTTATTGTATCCGTTGGGGTTTATTGTTTGCTGTTTTTGTGCAAACAAAACAATTGGAAATAAAATAAAAATAATTCTTAAAATACTGCGCATAGAAATAGTGGGTCTCTTACAAAGTTAAACAATTTAGGGGAGTCTTGAAAGGAAAAAAAGCAATTCGTTTCAGTGACATTTTTTAAAAAAAACGCAAATAAAATTAAATTATTTTATTCCTTGTTTGATGAGAAAGTAGAAATGGCTATGATCTGGATTTTGCGCTCGAGAGCCGCTACAGGATTGTAGATCGAGTTTTTGGTGTCGTAATAATCATCGCTGACATTCGGGCGTGCTTTTAGTTCACCAATATCTTCATCCAGAAAAGTAATACTTCCCTCATCCGAATTTTTATTACCAATATATTTTACCAATATGCCATTTTGATATTCTCTGAAATAATTTCTCAGGCTTGAAATTCTTCGTTTTGCGAGATTCACATTATAGTCGGTTGAAGCCAGCGGACTACAAAATCCTTTCATGGTGATGGTAACCTTTTCTTTGTCATTCAACACCTTTACCAAAAGTTGAGCAAACTTTTCGAGATCCTGCATTCCCGCATCCACGGAGTCTTCGAACAGGTTGTCAATGTCGCCTATCGCCCTTTCGAGATCGGCATCTTTAGCTCCTTTTGAATATTCCTTTTTATACAATTCGCGCATTGCGGAATAATCTTCATACGTTTTTTTATAGTTTTTGGGTGTTGTTACTGCCAATGTTTTTTTATCGGGCTCATCGTTGTGAAAATATAAAGTAAGCGGAACCAATAGTTTCATTTGTGTTACAAAAACCTGAGTGCTGTCAACCTTTTGGGGCGGCTCATCTACCGTTGGTAGTTTCACCATATAAATATCGTTACAGCAACTCTCTTTTTCTTCGAAGTAAGAACCAATTCTGTTTGAAGAAAGAAACGCTTCTGTTCTTCTTGAATTGATAGAAAAATAAATGTCATTAAAATTACTGTTAAAAGGCAATCCTAAATTTTTGGGATCTCCCAACTCATTTTTTTTATATTCACTTTTAAAAATATCAAAACCGCCCAAACCCTTATGCCAATTGGAACTAAAAAATAATTCCTGACAAGGCTTGCAATAAAACGGTGTAATTTCATCATCAATCGAATTGACTTTCTTACCTGCATTAATTGGTTTTCCATAGCTTCCGTTCTTGCCGATTTTACTATACCAAATATCCATTTTCCCTTCACCGCCACTTCGGTTGGAGGCAAAAAACAACACCTCTTCTTCCTCCAGAAATCCTATTGCAGGCTGCGTATTGGTAAATCCTTTAGCATTAATTTCCGCTGGAAGTTTTTGAAGCGGCTCCCAATGTCCGTTTTTATATTCTGAAGAATATATATCACAATTAAACTCCATAGCATTTTTAGGAACGCATCTGGTAATAAACACTTTTGTGAAGTCTGCATTGAAAGCGGTGTTCGCATTGTGAATACCTTTACGATTAAAAAGTGTATCCAGCTCGACTGCCTTTTGCCATTTTACTGAATCTTGAATGGCGGTATATATTTTATTAAAATTGACACTGTTTTTTTTGTCTCTGTCTTTTCCATCCCTTAAGGAAGAAAAATAAAGAAGGCTATCAATCTGTATTGGTGCGTATTCTGAAACCTTACTATTTACGGTACTATCCAAATGAAAGATTGAAACGCTGTTATCGGGGGTAGCCATGAGCAGTTGCGCATAATCGCAGGCCAACACTTCCTGATTTGCTTTTTTAACGAAGTAGCTCTCTTTTTTCTTTTTGTTTTTCTTCGCATACTTGTCAAACATCTTTTTGGCATCCTTATATTTTCCCTGATTTTTTTTGATCATTGCCAGCCAAAAAGAGCATTCCGGGTAGAGTTTTCCCTGAGCATCTTTTTTTAAAACCTTTGCATACCAGTGCTCTGCTATTGCATAATCAAAGTTCATGCGACTTGCATCGGCATATTTATATTGCACAACAATGTCGCTGGAATCTTGTAAAATTGCTCTGTTATAATAGGCTGCTGCAGAAAAAAAATCGTTTTCAGCAAACGCTTTATCACCATCTGCAAGAAGCGCTTTTGTTTTTTGTCCGAACAGAGAAAGCGAAAAGAAGAGAGAGACACCAAAAACAAAAGCTGTTCTCAGCATCCGCAAACGCATTAATTTAGATTGCTTCTCAAAAATCATAACTACATATAAATAGGACAAACACGTTTTTTAGCAACAAAAGGAGCAACCTTTTTGAAGATATAGATCACAGAAATTTCAAATCCACCTCTGCGGTTTGTCGCTTCAGTAAGCTTAGAAGTATTGATGTCGTAGCTAAATCCGACATTGAAATTTTTATAGTCCATGTTCGCCACCAGAATAAAGGCGTCTTTCATACGGTAAAACCCGCCAAGAGAAACAGCCGTTGTCATTCCATCAATGGGTTTCAAATGATACTTGCCAAATAAGCCGACAACCGTTTCCTGGAACTTTCCTTGTCGCTGATAAAGAATTGTAGGTAAAACATCCAACTGAGCTGCAACAGGAAATTCCGCAATAGCACTAACATTGGTTTTTACATCTAAACGAATATCATCATTATTAAAGAACGATTGTTTCGGTCGGTTCAAATGAAGCGCGGAAACGCCAACATTTACTAATGTGCGGTTGTTTTTCTTCCATAAGTATGCTAGTCCGCCACCAAAATCAAAATAGGTGATACGTGTTTTCGAAAAATTTTCACCGCTGCTGATAGATGCATCGTAACTGTCGCCATCATATTGATTGTCGAACGAAAGAGCCGAAACATCAAAGCTTTTTGTTGTCACTCCCGGTTGGATTCCAACAGATAAAAAATGAGTCGAGTCTTTGTTTAATTTTTTAATGTAAGCACCGGAAAGAAATATCTGTGTTGTTGTAAACTTAGAATCTCCAGACTTATCGGTATTGATGAGCAAGCCGGCAGCCGGAACATCTTTTTCAAATTTTGTTTTTAAGCGGGTGTCAGTTGCAATAGAAAATGTCCGATAGGGAACTGGAATTGCAGACCATTGACTTCTGAAGTTTCCAACAAAGCGCCAGTCACCTTCAAACAAACCCGTCTGAGCAGGATTTAGGTTTTGTGGTGATGCATTGAATTGCGAATAATGAATGTCCTGTGCATGAATAAAATTCACACAACAGAATATTAAAAACAATATGAACTTATTTTTTTTCATCCTTCAATTAACGTATCAAGGTTGTATTGCCTTGTTTTTTCAGCTCATTGCCATTATAACACTTTGCCCTTAAGTACCAAGCAAATACAGCCGGATCAGCTTTCATCCCTTTATAAATCCCATCCCATCCAACATTTTGATCTGTTGTTTCAAACACCATTTCTCCCCAGCGGTTATATACTGCAAAATATAATTCCGAGATCATATTTCCCCTGACATATAAAATATCGTTTTGGCCATCGCTGTTTGGCGTAAAGGTATTTGGTACAAAAACATCAGCAGGATCACACTGCATTGATAAAACGTATATTGTTACGGTTGCTGTTTTCGGACAGCCGGAAGAATCGATCACCGTCAACGTATATGTTGTTGTTGTTGTTGGCGATGCTGTCGGATTAAAGGAATTGGGATTACTAAGACCTGTTGCCGGACTCCATAAGATTGTTAATGTTGTGTCTGTAATTGCGTGAATAACAGTAGAGCTTCCTGCAAAAATACTGTCATTGTCTGCTGTAGCAGAGATTGGAAACAAGGCAGGATCAATTACGGTAACGGTAGTAGAAAGTGTAACGATGCACGTATCGCCCATTGGGTTTACAGTTGAAATCGCTACTGAATAAGTGGTTGTAGAAGCGGGACTTGCTGTCGGGTTGGCAATCGTGGAATTATTCAACCCGGAAGAAGGTGTCCAGTTATAAGCAAAACCTCCCGTTGCAGTAAGAGAACCTGTGCCGCCTTCACAAATTGTAACATTCGAACTTATTGAAGTCCCTCCCGAATTGTCAAAAGTAAGATCGGTGGTATCAGAACATCCGTTTATGGTGGTTGTAATCAGTGTTACAATGTAGTTTCCTGCTACAGGATAAGTGTATGAAGGATTTTGGGACACAGAAGTGGAGCCGTCACCAAAATCCCATTGCCAGGTTGCAGGAGTTGCAAAAGAGGAGTCTGTTAAGGTAATTGTATTTGAACAGGGTGTACTTGCCAATCCGAAATCAGCGGTCACACCCGGATAAACGGTAATGAATGTAAAAGCAGTATCAGAAATTTTACACGCATTATTGTAGAGGATCAGAGATACCATATATGTTCCGGGAGTTGGAAAAACATGTGTAGGATTATAGATAACAGACGTTGTATCACCGCCACCAAAATTCCACAGATACGTCCCGAAGGCTGAACTTTGATTGCTGAATGTAACAGAGAAGGGAGCGCAACCTGCAGCTGTATCAATAGAAAAATCCGCGTCTACCGGAGGAACCTGAAAGTCAAACTTAAACGTTCCATTGTTGCAATTTGAATTCATGTTGATTCCTGTTGAAGGAACACCCGGAGTGAGAGGAGAATAGATCGGACTCGTATATGGCCACGATCCTGGTGTTACCGGAAAATCATCATTTCCACCACATCCGGCACAAACAGATTGGTAAATAATTCCCTTTTTATCAAAGCGACTTGTTCCGCCATCAACATGTTCCCAGCTATTCGCTCCTCCGAAATATGTTGCATAGATGAGCGAAGATGCATCTGCAGAAAGAACGATCAAGTAAAAATTATGTCCATCGGTTGTTGGCTGGATTGCATCTGCTGTAAGCGGCATACCGGTAGTACTGGTTACAGGAGGAACAATTTTTCCACCCCATCCTGAAACATAAATATTTTTACAATCGTCAACCAAAAAGGCTGATGGCGAAATATTAGGAGTGCCGCTACCGTTTCCGAATACAGTTGAAAAGCCAAGTGTTGTAAGGTTAAAATTCATTCTGGAGATAAACTGCCCGCTATTGGGATTGTTGTAAACCCCGGGTGTAATAGGCATCAGACCCTCTGTTTGACCAACAACATATACATTGCTATCTCTGTCGAATTGTATAAAATAACACTGATCATATGCTGTCGTTCCCCAATAGGTTGAGGCAAGAAGCGCGGTGCCGTTGTTTCTTATTTTAGAAATATATCCATCTGCTTTTCCGCCCTGGTATGTTGTGCGGAGCACACCCGGTGTTGCAGGAAAATTGTTGCTTCTGGTCCCTCCGGTAATATAAACGTTTGATGAATCGTCAAGCGCGAGAGCATAACCGGCATCATTATCTGTTCCACCTAAAAAAGTACTCCAGAGTAATACAGAAAAATCGCTGTTGAATTTAAATGCAACAGCATCCTGCTCACCACCAAGGGTATTATCAAAACCATTGACAATCGGGAAGTTCCCCGATCTTGAGGAACTTGCAACATATGCATTTCCCAAGGGATCAACATTGATCTCCCCACGGAACTGATCACCGTAATTGTATTGCAAAGAATCGGCAGGAAACTCATAAACAGCAGGTGGACCAGCTGAAAAAAGAACACTGTCGTTATTGACATTTACCCCATCATTCAAACTACCACCAATAAAAGTAGATGCCAAAAGCGTAGTTCCGGTGGAGTTGAATTTTGCTAAATATATATCGGTACCATTATCGAAATAGCTACCGTTATAAACGAAACGGAGTAAAATACCACCATTAAACGTTGTATCGTATGCTGTTGGTGTCACAGGAAAGTCGGATGAACCGGTTGCCCCATACAAAAGCAATTCATCTGAACTGTTTACAACAAGGCTTGTAACAATTTCGGTGCTTATTGCTCCTCCAATATAAGTTGAATACTGTAGGAACGTTCCGGAAGAGTCGTATTTCGTAATTACAACATCCGTTCTTCCATAAGACGTTGCACCGTTAAATGTTACATCGTATGCACCAAGTGTTGTTGGAAAGCCTATATCGAAGCAGGTTCCGCCAGAATATAAATTACCATCAGCATCGTATGTCGCAGTCATGCCGAAGTTATCGGCAGTAGAGCCAGATGAACAAGCGAAAACAAGAATCGGATCAATGATCAACTCAACATTGTTGTCGTAACCCTTTGGAAAGCGAAAAGATACCGTGTTATTATTTAAAACAAATTCACAAGGAACCTCAACCTCATATCCATCGATGTATTGGAAGGCATATGGTTTTTGTTCAAGCATTTCATTTACGCTAGTTTTTAGTATAAGGCTTCCCTTCTCCAATTTAATTTTATCAAGACCTTCATAGTAAAGGGCAATTTCTTTTGGGTTTGCAAGAGGTGCAACAATTAAATTATACTTCAAACTATTCTGCAGACCCAATACCTGAAGGTCGATTCCGGTATAAAGGTTTTTATAATTTACTTCACGGAAGCTTTTAGCATCACCAACCCATTTGTTTTTGTCGTTCCCGATAAAATAGTTGCTGTAATCATGCGTGATCTGAGTGGAAGTTGCGTCAACAGTTTTCTGAGCATTCAGAAAAGTCATTCTAAAAGCATGCGAGCGGATCGGTTCACCGGACTTTGCTTTGTTTCTGCCGGTGTGATTATTTCGGAGTGTTTCCTTGTCGTAAAAATTATAGGTAAACGCGTTTTTCTCGAGAAACAAAACACCACCATCAAGCTGTGCGCGATACAACACCTTCTTGTCCCATTGATTTTTATTTTCAGTAAATTTTATTGCACTTTGGGAATCGTTGATTTTACGATCCTGCGCGGACACGCTGAAAA
Source organism: Bacteroidia bacterium (assembly GCA_044377775.1). Lineage (GTDB taxonomy): Bacteria > Bacteroidota > Bacteroidia > 2-12-FULL-35-15 > 2-12-FULL-35-15 > 2-12-FULL-35-15. The sequence goes on along the minus strand of JBILYL010000010.1, from coordinate 6,456 downwards.
AAAACAGACACAGAAAAACAAAAAGAATATTTTTTTTAGTTGTAACGGTCATTGTTAAAAAAGAGTAGTTTATATTTTAACTGAAATGCGTTTATCAAAAATAAGAAAAAAATTCCGATTTTTTGCTATTGAGGTGGCAGAGCCGTCATTCCCTGTTGTGCAAGAACGTGATCCGGTTTTAACTTTAATGTCTGCGACCAAGCGTTCCTTGCTTTATTATAATCTTTTATCGTAAAACTTGCTCCGCCAATATTATACCAGCATTCAACATTTGTGGGATCAATGCTCACCGCTTTTTCCATCAACCTAATCGCTTCCTCAATATTTTTTGCTCCGATAGACATTCCCTGATTAAAATAGGTTGCGGCTAACAAGTCGAAGTTCCGTTTAACAAGCGGGTTATTCGGATAAATTTCTTTGGCTTTCGACCAATATTGTTCTGCTCGTTCATAATCCTTCAATTTAAAATAAGCAACACCCAAATTTAAATATCCATTCACATATTTTTTGTGAATGTTTACAGAACGCTCCAGGTGGTAGATCCCCTTTTTGATCAACGCTGTTTCCTGTGATTTGTTTTCGGGCTTTTCTGAAAGATCTATAAATGCTTTTCCCGCATTACCGTTAACCAGCGCGCTATTAGGAACCGTTTGTGCATCGGTAATAAATAGTGTTTGGTCGTTTTTCCATTCCGCATTTCGTTTAATTGTTTTGGCTCCACACCAAAAAACAACAAGGCATGCAAAAGATAATGCGATCCATTTTTTTGCATCGGCAGATGAAATTTTATGCAAAAGCCAATTAATAAAAACAGCAATTGCAATTGCAAAACCAAAGGAAGAGTGGTAAACCATCCGTTCACCCATTGTTGCACCAACATTAAAGATAAAGTTGGAGATCATAAACAGGTGAAGTAAATAAAAGGCAATAGCAAAGGATAGAATGTTGCGTTTAAAAAACAGCACCGCTGCAGAAACAAATAACGAAACATGAATAACAATTGAAGTCCAAACACCGGCATTACTAAAGTTCACAAAAGGGATTGTGCTGTATGAATAATCACTTGAAAGCGGTTCGGGGTAAAAAAGTAATTTTAAATAGCGTAACAAGACTTCAATTTTTGTTGCTAATTTTTCGGGGCCGGTAGCGTACAAATAAGGATTATTAAGCACATCAGGGTTTTCAAACTTCGCTCCGGCACCAACAATGGAATAGCGGATCAGCAAATAGAAACAAGCAACAACTGCAAAGGGAATTGTTGCAACAACTGCGTTCCGAATTGATTCTTTCAAAACGATGAAGAACAACATCGGTATTAATATCAATAAAGTGATTGCATATTCTTTTGACAGAAGAGCGAGAAAGTAAAACAGTCCAGCCCAAAGAAGCTGTTTTATGTTTTTACTTTCACGAAACCGGAATACGGCTATGAAAGTGAGAATCATGAACAAGAAAGACAAGATCTCGTCACGGCTCTTGACGTTGGCAACCACCTCTGTATGCATCGGATGAATTAAAAAGATCAAACACACGATAAAAGCAGTAAGTTGATTCTCTTTAAAGATGAAGTTCTTTAAAAAATAAAGCAACAAAACGATTGAAAGAAGATAATAAACAACATTCATAAAATGTCGCACAAAGGCTGCATCATCGGCAGGACGCACCTCTGCATTGCTGCCAAAGAATTGTTGTTCAACCGCAAATGTAACAACAGAAAGAGGACGATATCTTCCACCGGACAACTGTTGCTTCGCACCCATTTGTCTGTAGAAACTTTCATATGCATCGGTGCTCAGAATTTTTGGAATCCCTCTCAAACCTTGCTGAACATAGTCGTTCTTCTGAATAACGATCCCGTCATCCAAAGCATATTCATTGAAAAAAGAGTTTGCATAAAAAACAAAACCAATGAACACAAGAATGAAGGCCTGTATTCTAAAATCTTTAAAATCACGACTGAGCGGTTTTGAGACCTGTATTGAATCTTTTTCTTTTTTATCTTTCTGTCGAGCCATATTATTTGGTACAATTTCTGCTGCTTTGTGTGCTGTATTTCTTTATTTTATTTGCACCTTTGTTTTGCTGCTTCAAACCTCCTCTGAAGCAGTAAATGTAATTAATTATCATTTTTATTGAAAAAGTTTTTAAAAAATAAATATTTTCTTTTTGTTTTTGCGCTTGTCTTCCTGGTGGCAGGAAGCATTCTGTTTTATACCTTTTCCGGAAGTGCAGAACCAACAATCAGTAGTTTTGAAAGGGTTTTGCATACGAAAGAAAAGCGCCTGAATGAAGAAATGCTTGCTTTGGCAAAACGTGCTGAAACAGAAAACTACACGGACCTTTTCTCAAAAAAACCCTCCTATTATAATTCGCTCCGAACAGAAGAGGGCATAGCTTTGCTCATATACGAAAACGATACCTTAAAATTTTGGAGCGACAACTCAATTGCGGTAGAAAACTGGGTAAAAGAAGTTTGCCTTGATTCAAAAATGGCAAAACTTCACAACGGCTGGTTTGAGGTTGTGCGACCACATACTAACTCAACAACAACAAAAGCGATCGTTGGGCTGGTGCTTGTAAAAAACGAATACCCTTACCAAAACAAATACCTGATCAATGAGTTTCAAAAAGATTTTGCAGTTCCTGCAGAAACAAAATTAATCACCGACAATCCGAATGCAAGCAATGGTGTTAAAAACTACTCTGGTGAATATTTATTTTCATTGGAGTTTAACCCTGCAAACAACTCCGTATCTTTTATTTCTTTCGTTTCAGTTATATTAAGTCTCATCGGCTTTATTTTTTTAATTGTTTTTATAAAGGTGTTTCTTTCTGACACCTCAATTCGTTGGGGAAAAAATTACTCGACAATTGCCTTTATAATTCTTGTGATAGCTATACGCTACGTTTCCATCAAGCTTTCTTTTCCGGAAAGTTTTTATTCTTTTGATCTTTTCCGCCCACAAGTGTTTGCTAATGCGAACTCAATCTGGTTAACGTCTTTGGGAGATTTGCTTCTGAATGTACTTTTATTGTTTTTTTTAACCTATGTCTTTTTTAATGAGTGCGAATTCAATGCGGTGGTTGACCGGTTAAAGAAAATAAATAAACTGGTTTTGTCGTTCGCTTTTTTTCTTGCCTTCTTTTGGTTTTCCTGGGTTATCAATGGATTGTTTATCGGATTAATTAAAAACTCTAACATTCCATTCAGCATTAACAACTTATTTACACTCAATGAATACAGTTATATCGGTATTATTATTATCGGTTTGCTGCTTTTTATTTACTTCCTCTTTGCAGATAAAATGGTGTCTGTTTTAAAACAGCTGAAGTTGAATACAAAACAATATGCTCTTGTTTTTATAGTTTCTGCGGCCGTCCATACATTTATCTCCCACTTGCTTGGCACACTTGATCTTATTGTTATTTTTTGGCCGTTTTTATTGGTTCTTTCTATTGCTTTGATAAAACAAAAACAAATTGTTTATCCTTTTTCGAGTATTATCTTTTTGGTTTTTCTTTTCTCCCTTTATGCGGTTCATATTTTTATAAAACACTCTTCATTGAAGGAAGCAGAAAGCAAGAAAATTTATGTTGAAAAACTTGCTGCTGAACAAGATCCCGTGGCCGAACTTTTATTTCAAGACATTGAGAAAAAACTTCAGGCGGATACGATTCTGTTAACATTGGTTGGTGGAACAGAAAAAAAACCGGAAGAATTTGAAAAAAGGATCAAGCAACAATATTTCAGCGGTTTCTGGGAAAAGTACGATGTACACGTAGCTCTTTTTGACAGCGCCTGTGCGCCAATCATCCGCTCACAAAACCCCTTGTTTGACAATAATTTTTATTTTGACGAGCTAATTGAAAAGCGCGGACAACAGACAACTTGTACGGGGTTCTATTTTATCAACAACTCCTCCGGCAAAATAAGCTATCTGGCCAAACTGCCTTTGTACAAATCTCCCGAAACTACGGCTAAACTTGGCACTGTTTATATTGAACTCGATGCAAAGTTTATTTCAGATGAGATCGGCTTTCCCGAGTTGTTGCTTGACAGAAACATTGGTCTATCACAAGAGTTAAGCAACTATTCATATGCAAAATATAAACACAACCAGCTTTTAAATCAATATGGAAAATATTCATACAGTTTAACTGCATCCGATTTTAAATTATCCGTTTCAGAGTTCACTTTTCAAAACAAAGACGGGTTTAACCATTTGCTTTATAGGCCCGACCCCGAAACCCTTGTTGTGTTGAGCAAACGTAACGATGGGTTGATAGGAAATGTAACAACCTTTTCCTATTTATTTGCCTTTTTCAGTTTGCTCTTGTTGTCGATCTTGTTCTTCCGACAAATTTCCCTTGGTAGATTGCTTGATAATTTCAGCTTTAAATACAGAATACAGGTACTGCTTGTTTTGATCGTTCTTGTTTCCCTTGCTCTTTTTGGAGGCGGAACCATTTATTATATCAAACAACAGTTTGAGGTGAAGAACAAAGAAAATATTAGTGAAAAAATTCACTCAGTACTAATAGATGTAGAAAGTAAGCTTTCGACCGAAACCGTTTTAAACAAAGGACTAACAGAATATGTAACGTTCATTTTGAAAAAATCTTCTTCTGTTTTTTTTACAGATATTAATTTTTATGATGTCGATGGAAACCTTTATTCTTCTTCCCGTTCAAAAGTTTTTGACGAAGGACTGACATCAAAAAAAATGAATCCGGAAGCCTTTTTACAGATCGCCATTTTAGGAAAGACAGAGTTCATTCATGATGAACGGATCGGAAAATTAGAATACTTATCTGCTTATATTCCATTTAAAAATAAAGAAGGGAAACTGCTTGCTTACCTCAATTTACCATACTTCGCAAAGCAAAGTGAATTAGAAAAAGAAATTTCCGGCTTTTTAGTTGCCCTCATAAACATTTATGTTTTACTCTTTGCCTTGTCGATCGTTACTGCCATTTTTATTTCAAATTATGTTACCAAGCCTCTCAAATTAATTCAGGACAAACTGAGTAAGATCAAACTCGGAAGAACCAATGAGCCAATTGAGTGGAAAGAAAATGATGAGATCGGAAGCTTGGTTAGTGAGTACAACCGGATGATCGCAGAACTCTCAAAAAGTGCTGATCTTCTTGCAAAATCTGAAAGGGAAAGCGCCTGGAGGGAAATGGCCAAACAAGTTGCCCACGAAATAAAAAACCCCTTAACCCCAATGAAGTTAAGCGTTCAGCACTTGCAACGTACATGGAAAGATCATGCACCCGATATGGATCTGAAGATGGAGCGCCTGACAAAAACGATCATCGAACAAATAGATACTCTGTCAAACATTGCAACTGAATTTTCCAATTTTGCTAAGATGCCAAAAGCGAATTTAGAAAAGATAAACATAAAAGAACTTATTGTAAATGCGATCGCGTTGTTTCATGATTCTGAAAATCTGGAAATAACTTTCGAATCTTCTGTTGAGTCTGATGCGTTTGTTTTTGCTGATAAAGAACAAATCTTGCGGGTATTCAACAACCTCATTAAAAATGCTATTCAAGCTATTCCTGAAGATAGAAAAGGAAAAATTATGGTTGCATTAAAAAAAGAAAAAATGCAATTTCTGATTTCTGTTTCAGATAACGGCAATGGAATTGATGAAGACGTATTAGACAAAATATTTGTTCCGAATTTTACTACCAAAACAGGTGGAATGGGTTTGGGTTTAGCAATGGTTAAAAACATTGTTGAAACCGCCAATGGCAGAATTTGGTTTGAAACAAAAGCAGGATTCGGCACAACCTTTTTTGTTTCACTACCTTGCTATATGGAAGAATAAGCATCAAAGCAAAATAACTAAAAGATCCTGAATGCAGGGTCAGATTTCCTCATCAAAAAAAGACGTTTTTCAAGCAATACATTTCGTATATTCGTATCCTATAATTTGTTGAATTATGAACAGACCTATACGCGTATTAGTAGCCAAAGTTGGCTTAGACGGACATGACCGTGGAGCAAAAGTAATTGCTTCTTTCCTCCGTGATGCAGGAATGGAAGTAATATATACCGGTCTTCGCCAAACACCGGAAATGGTTGTAAATGCAGCCCTTCAAGAAGACGTAGACGCCATTGGAGTCAGTATTCTTTCCGGAGCACATAACACCGTTTTTCCAAAAATCATGACCCTGATGAAAGAAAAAGGGCTCAACGATGTGTTGTTAACCGGTGGTGGTATCATCCCAGACAAAGACATTCAAAAGCTCAATGAAATAGGTGTTGGCAAACTTTTTCCTCCGGGAACAGACACAAAAGAGATTGTTGAATACATCACAAATTATGTTAAAGAACACAGAACTTTTTAATCCTTCCGTTATGACATTCGAAAACCTGTTAACATCTATAGAAAATAATATTTTAACAATTACCATTAACCGTCCAGACAAGCTTAACGCACT
>JBILYL010000138.1:0-6866 GCA_044377775.1 Bacteroidia bacterium | reverse complement strand
TTAAAGCGACTGCCGGTGGAGGTGGACGGGGAATGCGGATCATCTGGAAAGAAGAGGAGATGAAAGCAAATTACGAATCCGCAAGTAAAGAAGCGGAAGCGGCATTTGGAAATGGTGCGATGTATATGGAAAAATATATTGAAGAACCTCGTCATATCGAAATTCAAGTGGTAGGTGATCAGTATGGAAAAGCATGTCACTTATCTGAAAGAGATTGTTCAATTCAAAGACGTCACCAAAAATTGGCGGAAGAAACGCCTTCTCCGTTTATGACGGATGAGTTGCGTGAACGTATGGGTGATGCGGCAATTAAAGCGGCATTGGCAGTGAAATATGAAGGTGTAGGAACTGTAGAATTTTTAGTTGATAAGCACCGTAATTTTTATTTCATGGAGATGAATACACGTATTCAGGTGGAGCATCCGATTACAGAAGAAGTAATTGATTACGATTTGATCCGTGAGCAGATATTAGTTGCTGCTGGCGTTCCTATTTCAGGAAAAAACTATTATCCGCAATTGCATGCGATCGAGTGCCGTATCAATGCGGAAGATCCGTTTAATAATTTCCGCCCGTCACCAGGTAAGATAACTGTATTGCATACTCCTGGAGGACATGGAATTCGTGTTGATTCACATATATATGCGGGTTATACTATTCCACCGAACTACGACAGTATGGTTGCGAAGCTGATCACGGTTGCACAAACACGTGAAGAAGCTATTGCAAAGATGCATCGTGCATTGAGTGAGTATGTAATTGAAGGTGTAAAAACCACCATTCCTTTTCATTTGAAATTAATGAAGGATGAGAATTTCATCAAAGGGAATTACACAACGAAGTTTTTGGAAGATTTTGATCTTTCGGAATAATATAAACTTACACTTACAAAAAAATAAATGCCAGAATTTTACTTCTGGCATTTTTTATACATCACAAATAATAAATAAAGTAGAATGATTCACTCTCCCCCAAAAGTGAGTCATTTTTTCTTTTTAAACTAAATAGGTGATGTTATCTGTTTTTCGTTCATGAACCTTTGGCTTTTCATCACCGCGCCCTAAAACAATAGCAAGGTGAATTTTTTCGGTATCAGGAATATTAAGGTTTTTGTAAACAGGCGTTTTTTCGAGTGCTTTAGCCAGACCAATGGTGCAGGTGTCATAACCCAACGATCTTGCAGCAAGCATCATGTTTTGTGAGCACATTCCAATATCATACGGAGCCCACTCATCGTCCTTTTCAGCGGCAATCAGAATTACTACGGGTGCACCGTGAAAAATCGGATCTTCTTCTTTATGGAGCGCCTTTAATGAAAGATGAAGAATGTCCTCCGCCACTTTTGTAATTTCTGTTGAATACGATTTTATTTTTTTTGTATTCGTTAATACATAAAATTTCCAAGGCTGTATATTTTTTGCTGACGGAGCCATTCTACCTGCCCTGATAATTTGTTCAATGTGATTTTTGTCGACTGCTTCCTCTTTGTATTTTCTCACTGATCTTCTTTCGTGAATCGTTTGGAGTGTTTCGTGTCCGCTAAAAAAGTTTGTTTTAACCAATTTCGTTAATTCGAAAACCCCTTTTTTGAATTCCTTCATCTGGCCTTCAAATGCAGTGAAGGATCTTGCCAGCAGTTTGTGTTTGTGACGGTAATCAACGGTCCCTGTATCTTTTTGAAGCAACAGGCTCAAGGCCTTTTCGTGATCAGAGATGTTTTGTTTGAATAGCTCCAACCTGTTCCCGATAATGGCATCCAATAAATCATTTACATTTTTTCTGTCTTTCTCGCTAACATTCTGAAACAATTTATTTTCGATAAGATCACTGTAAAATTTACTTTCTTCTTCCCAAAAAGCAATTGAATTTAACCATACTATGCTCTCCTGATGCAATAATTCAAGACTTGTTTCAAGCATTTTTTTATCTTGCACTTTTGTTAGCGTTTCCATCGTTGAGTACGTTTGATATTGATATTAATATTTTTTTCAAAAGTACTGCAGGATATTCTATAATGAATTGATAACGGTCACTTTGGGCTGTGACGTTTGTGTTTATTCAGAATAATATAAATGAAAAATAATATCAGGAATGCGTATGTTCCTTTTGAAGGAATTCCTAAATGGCGTTGCAATGTAATTGAGATACATTCAGAAAGACCTTTCCGATATTTTCAATAATATCAGTCGACCTAACGGATTCTTTTCCTTTGCTTTTAATGCAAATGTCGGCAGCTGCTCCATGAATAAATACACCTAAGATGGCTGCATGAAGCGGAGAATAGCCTTGAGCTAATTGCGCCACGATTATACCCGTTAGCGTATCGCCAGTGCCACCTTTCGCTAATGATGAATTGCCAGTAGAATTAAAATACACCTTTCCGTTACTGTTGAAAACAGCAGTATATACTCCTTTTAGTACAAGGATCAATTTATATTTTTTTGCAAATTCTTTTGCAATTAAAATTCTATCAAAATCAGAATCGCATTTTTCTGTCAGGCGTTCAAACTCTTTTTCGTGAGGCGTAATAATCGTATCCTGTTTTATGAGCTCAAGTAGCTTTTTATTTTCAGCAAGGATATTGATCGCATCCGCATCCATAACGATATTATTTTTATCTGATAGAAGTAAGTCTGCCACTGCTTTTTTTGTTTCTTCATTCAACCCGATCCCGGAACCGATAGCAATTGCATTGTATTTTTTCAGATCAGGGAGAGAGGAGATGTGTTTTTCATTTGTATCGGAAATAAACATCGCTTCGGGAGCCATTGATTGAATCACAGGAAAAGCGCATGCAGCGGAGTAAGTGGTACTAAGTCCAGCACCGCTATTCAAACATGCTTTGGTTGCAAGTAATGCTGCACCGGTTTTTCCATATTCTCCGGCAATAATAAGAGCATGTCCGAAATCGTGTTTGGAAACAAATCGTTCTCTCTTTTTATAAATAGAAGCAACATCATTAATTGTCGTAAAATAATAATCGGTCTCAGTCTTTTCTGTCGCTTCGGCAGGCCATCCGATGTCAACAATTTCAAAATCACCAACAGCGGGGTAATTTTCTTTCATCATAAAATTTAGTTTCGGAGCTTGAAAGGAAATTGTTTGTTGTGCTTTGAAAGTAAGTTGATCTTTTTCATTTTTTATGTTGGCAAACAAACCTGTAGGAATATCAATCGCCAGTTTGAAACCTTCAGCTGCATTTAATTTTGTAACAACATCTTTAATGAGTCCGTCAATAGGATTATTTAGGCCGTTACCCAATATGGCATCGATAATCAGTGTTTTAGTTGTAGAAGTGAATAACAGATCTGATCCTTGATTTATTTCTGTGATTTTACCTGTATACCGATTTTTATATACTTCAAAATCCGGGGATACATTTGTTGAATGCTCAACGATGTAAACGTCAAGAATGTAATTATGTGTTTTTAATATTCCTGCAAGAGCGAGTCCATCGCCTCCGTTATTTCCTTTTCCGCAGACGATTATAACTTTATCGGGTTTTGAAAGTTTGTTGAAAATGAAATTTGCACAGGCTGCGGCAGCCTTTCCCATAAGTGCGTCAGAAGAGATCGGTAGTTTCTCGATGGTATATGTATCGCATTGTTTGATCTGTGCAGGGTTGAGGAGCTTCATAAAATAATTATTGAGAGAGAATGATATATCTTACAGATCATTCGTTTATTTTTTAAGAATATTTTTCAGTGCGCTTTCCAGTTCGGGAAAACGGAATTGATATCCGGCAGCAATTATTTTATCAGCAGAAACTCTGCTACCTTTCAGCAGCATTTCAGACATTTTACCAAACATGATTTTTAGCGTAAATGCAGGAACTGCAGGAAACCAAAAAGGAACATTCAAAACAGTAGCCAATGTTTTTGTAAATTCTTTGTTTGTTTTATGATCGGGCGCGGCAGCATTATATGTTCCCCGCATGGTTTCGTCTTCCATAGCTTTGAGGTAAATGTTACAAATGTCATCAATGTGGATCCAAGGAATGTATTGCTTGCCATCACCAATAGCCGAACCGATTCCCATTTTTACGGGTCCCATCATCTTAGGCAATGCTCCTTCCTCTTTGGCGAGGACAATTCCTGATCTTATTTTTACGGTTCTGATTCCGGCCTTCTCAAATTGATCAGCGGTTTGTTCCCACAAGCGACATGTTTCACCTAGAAAATCGTTGCAGGGAGGATCAGATTCTTTGAAGATCTTTTCGGAAGTTATGGCACCATAATACCCAACGGCAGATGCGGAGATAAAAGCTTTTAGTTGGATTTTGTTCTTTTTTACCTCCTCAAAAATCAGGTTTCCAGATTTTACGCGGCTGTCGATGATGAGTTGTTTTCTTTCATCCGTCCATCTGCTTTCGCCAATATTTGCACCGGCAAGATGAATGATGTAGTCGGCTTTTTCAAGAGCATCTTTCTCTAAAATATTTTTTTCGACATCCCAGGCATAGACTGGAATATCTTTGTTTTTATCACTTTTTCTGCTGAGAATGGACACGCGGTATCCATTTTGTTTTAATTTTTCAGACAGATGCTTGCCAACGAGTCCGGTTCCACCGGTGATCAATACATTTTTCATATTTTGAATAAAACGTTGCTGATTCAGTTTAAAAGTAAGCAATTTATTAATTACCTAATTATAACAACAAATTGTTATCCCCTTTGTTTATGAATTAAACACGATCAACACTATAAGCAAGACAGTTAAGCCATGCCTATTGTTTTTTTGCAGGGCAAGAAGAAATACCGAAAATTGTGTACAGCGGACAAAAACTCACGAGACTTGTTAAAACAAAAACACCGGCAAGTACTAATAAAATAATACCTACTGTTCCACTGATACTGTTCGTTAAATAGAGAGTCGTAATAATTGCTGCGATCAATAATCTGATTATTCTATCGGCAGTTCCCATGTTTTTTTTCATAATGATATATTTATTTGTTTAAATGTTGAATAACTAAAACAATTAAGGAAATGATCAGGAAACACAATACACATACAAGTATAAATTTAAGGATCTGCTTCATCTTCTGATTGTTTAACCCTGCAAATGTATTTCCATTATTTCTGGTTCACACTGACTAAAATCATTGATTCCCATTATTAATGTCATCGCTGCAATTCTTTGAAAATGCTTATTTTAAAGAACCACCCTGATTTTCCTGTGAAATTTAGATATTGGGTGGTTGGCTATGCATTCGATCGTATGACTTTAATCACCTGTTGGTATGAATATGTTCAGTCGTTTGATTCGAATCAAATTATTAACTTTGCAGCATGATATTCAGAAAAGTAGTTTTTATAATTCCTCTTTTTATTTTCGGTTGCAAGAGTGAAGTCGAAGAGATCAGCCCAACGGTAGAATCAATTTCGGAATCTATTTATGCATCCGGAATAGTAAAAAGCAAAAATCAGTATCAGGCATATGCAACAATTAATGGTATTGTTGAAGATGTGTTTGTTGTTGAGGGTGACACCGTAAATAAGGGAACACCAATTTTATCCGTTTCAAATGAAGCGCAGCGGTTATCGAAAGAAAATGCTGAGTTGGTAGCGGAATTTTCAGACTTTAACGCGAATCAAGGTAAATTGAATGAGGCGAAGTCAGCCATTGATTTCGCAAAAAATAAAATGAAAAACGATTCATTGTTGTTTCACCGACAATCATTATTGTGGCAGCAGCAAATAGGAACGAAGGTTGAACTTGAGCAGCGTGAGTTATCTTATCAGAATTCAAAAAACGCCTATAGCTCATCAATGGTAAAGTTTGATGATTTGAAACGTCAGTTGAACTTCACATCCTCCCAATCAAAAAAGAATTTATTGATCTCGGCAAAACTGGAGAGTGATTATACTTTAAAAAGTGAAATTGACGGGATGGTATATAGTATCTCAAAAGCGAAAGGGGAGTTGGTAGGAATCCAAACACCACTTGCTGTTATTGGAGATTCACGAAATTTTATTTTGGAAATGCAGGTAGATGAGTTTGATATTTTAAAGATCAAAAAAGGACTGACTGTATTGATAAAATTAGATAGTTATAAAGGAATGGTGTTTGATGCAGTTGTTACCAAGATTAATCCGATAATGAATGAACGCAGTAAAACATTTCTTATAGAGGCTGAATTTTTAAAACAACCCGAAATTTTATATCCGAATGTTACGTTCGAGGCAAACATTGTCATTCAGTCAAAAGAAAAGGCGATTCTGATTCCGCGGGATTATTTATTGAATGATTCAATGGTTGTAAAAAGTGATGGAGAAAAAGTAACCGTGAAAATAGGATTGAAAGATTATCGCAAAGTTGAAATAATTTCCGGCATCACAGCAGAAGACCATCTCATAAAGCCGGAAGAATGAAGTTTAATTTGATCGCAAGCATTTCCCGTTCATTATTGATGGCACGCTGGCGGCAAACACTTGTTGCCGCAGTGGGTGTAACCTTTAGTATAACCATGTTTGTGGCTTTACTTAGTTTTATGTCGGGATTGAATGATCTGTTAGATGGACTAATATTAAACCGGACACCACACATTCGTTTATACAACGAAATTTTACCATCAAAAGATCAACCAATTGATAAGTCATTACAATTTAATGATCACCACAATTTTGTTAGTTCAATAAAACCCAAAAACGAGCGCTTAGAAATATATAACAATGCCGCTATCATGAAGGCATTAAAAAATGATAAACGTGTATTGGGCATTGCACCCAAAATTACCGCCCAGGTTTTTTATAATGTTGGCGCGATCGATTTGACCGGAGTGATCAATGGAATAGATGTAGAGGGAGAGAACAAGTTATTTTTGTTCAGTGATTATGTGACTTCAGGCAATTATATTGATCTTAAG
>JBILYL010000128.1:0-7189 GCA_044377775.1 Bacteroidia bacterium | reverse complement strand
ACCAGGCTGAAGAAAAAGCTAAAAACAGCAAATAGAATTAACATAATTCTTCTTTAATATTTCTTGTAAAAAAGCACAACCAAACAGTTGTGCTTTTTTATTCTCATTGAAGCAATGAACAACGTAACACCCTATATAAACATTCACACACATCAAGCAACAGCGGAAGATGAACTGAGTATATTTAACGCCCCTGACCACTTCAACCCCTGGACCAGCAATATTTATGTTTCGATTGGCATTCATCCATGGAACATTCAAAAGATCAACAGTACAGAATGTCTCGATTCGATTCAGACAAACGCTGCAGCAAAAAACGTTTTAGCAATTGGTGAATGTGGCTTAGACAAACTCATTGATACCGATCTAAAAACACAGGAAGAGCTTTTCAAGCAACAGATACATATTGCAGAAGCATTAAAAAAGCCTTTGATTATACATTGCGTAAAAGCATTTGATGAATTGATCCGGATAAAAAAAGAATTAAATGTAAGGGTTCCCATGATTGTTCACGGATACAATAACAATAAACAGATCGCGGCAAAATTGCTTGAAAACAATTTTTATTTTTCATTTGGAAAAGCATTGTTAAAAGAAGATTCCAATGCTTCGAAAATCATTTCAACAATTCCGATTGGACAATTATTTTTGGAAACGGATGACACAGATATTCCAATAAAAAGTATTTTTGAGAGAGCCAGTCGTTATTTACAAATGAATGAAGCAGCCTTAAAAGAAAAAATATATTTAAACTTCAAACGCATATTTACGAATGAGTGATTTACAATGGTTATCGAGAACTGAATTATTGATCGGAAAAGAACGATTGATGAAACTTCAGAATGCTCATGTTTTGGTAGTTGGAATGGGCGGAGTCGGTTCATTTGCTGCCGAATTTATCTGCAGAGGCGGCATTGGCAGCATGACCATTGTAGATGGCGATGTAGTAGATCCGAGCAACAGAAACCGTCAATTGCCTGCATTGGCAACAACGCACGGTTTACCCAAAGCAGAGATCATGGCGGAGCGCTTATTATCTATCAATCCTGACTTGAAGCTTACGGTGATTAAAGAATTTATAAATCCAGACAGAGCCGTACAAATCCTATCTACTCCTTACGATTATGTTGTGGATGCAATCGACAGCATCACTCCGAAAATAACCTTCTTAAAAACGGCATACGATCACAAAGTAAGAATTGTAAGTTCGATGGGCGCAGGAGCAAAATTAGATCCTACACAATTACAAGTAGTTGACATATCAAAAACACATACATGCCCGTTTGCACAATATGTGCGTAAACGATTAAGAGAAGAAGGAATAAAAGAAGGAATAAAAACAGTTTTTTCTCCTGAAGAGCCGATAAAAGAATCGTTGATGCTGACAGATGGAAGGAATTTTAAAAAATCAGCATATGGAACCATTTCATACTTACCTGCAACATTCGGAAGCGTTTGTGCTTCTGTAGTTATCAGAGATCTAATTGGTAAATGATGAACAAGCGAATAGAAACAGAGCGATTATATTTGCGTGAATTCACAATAAATGACGGGCAATTACTGATCGATCTCAACAACAATCATGAAGTAACAAGACACACAGGTGACGGACCGGTAAAAGACATTACAGAAGCAAACAGAATATTGTCAGACATTATTCTTCCGCAATACAAAAACAAGATCGGACGATGGGCTGTGCATTTAAAAGCCAACGGTGAATTTATCGGATGGTGCGGACTAAAACACATTGCAGAAGATAATGAGACCGATTTGGGCTATCGTTTTTTTCGTCAACATTGGGGAAAAGGATATGCAACAGAATCTGCAAAAGCTGTATTGGAATATGGCACCAATACTCTCCAATTAAAAAATATTATTGCAAGGGCTGCAAAGGACAATCAAGCATCTATAAATGTGATCAAAAAAATGGGAATGATTTATTTAAAAGATGAATTATGCGGAAATGATTTTGCGGAGGTTTATATACTGCACTAGTTTTTACAAGGGGTAAATTTTAGCGCTTCATTGAGAACTCAACGACTTTTCACTTTCTCTATAAAATTCTAAAACAACTCCAGCTGCTTTACCTCTCCAGGTCTGCGGAAAACAGTAAGATCATATTCCATTCTTTTTCTTCCCGACATGTGTTTTTTGACAGACATTTTAAACATTTGACGAATCGAATTCACCATATTCCCTTCACCACTCATCCGTTTTCCAAATCTGCTGTCGCTTAATTGACCACCATGTGCATCAGCAATGTGATGCAAAACTTTTTCTGCTCTGTCGGGGAAATTTTTATAGATCCAATCTTTAAATATTTCTGCAATGGAGCCATTCAAGCGTACAATGGTATAACCAGCTGAATCTGCTCCATGGTTTGCTGCAGCTTCAATCAACTGAGGAATCTCATCACTGTTCAATCCGGGAATGATGGGTGCAGTCATAACACCTACTGGAATTCCGGCTTTACTTAATTGCTCAATCACTTTCAATCTGTTTTTTGCAGTAACCGTTCTTGGCTCCATTTTTAATCGCAGTTCATCTTTTAAACTGGTGATCGAAACCATTACATGAATCAGGTTAAGTTTTGCTAATTCCTGGAGCAGATCAATATCCCGCAAGATGAGGTTATTTTTTGTGATCATACTTGCAGGATGACGGAATTTCAAAAGCACCTCCAACATCTGACGGGTGATCTTTAACTGTCGCTCAACTGGCTGATAACAATCGGTATTCCCAGAAAACATGATTGGAGAGACGATCCAATTTTTATTCATGAATTGTTTTTCCATTAATTGAGGGGCATTCGGTTTCGCAATAATTTTCCTTTCAAAATCAAGTCCTGCGCTATATCCCCAATATTCATGCGTATTGCGTGCATAACAATAAATGCAGCCATGCTCACATCCCTGGTATGGATTCATAGAATACATTCCCGGAATATCCGGGCTTTTCACAACATTAATAATTTTCTTGGGGTGCTCGAAAAGAATTTGTGTTTTTGCGTCAATTAACAAAGGTTCATCCAGCACTTCATCGTGTTCTGTAACATACCTGCCTTTCAGAAAACGGTTATCCGTATTAACCTGCGCACCACGTCCTCTAAAATAATCAGATTGTTCCGTTGATTCCATAAAACAAAATTACTTCTGAAAAAAGGAAATGTCTGCCAAGAATTTTAGCATCTTGAAAACTATTTTAAGGGCATATAAAATAGTATTACCTTTAAATACTCAATCACCCCACATATGAATCTTACATTAAAAACTATTTTAATCAGCATTTTTTTATTACTGATCAGCACACCAGATTCCGCGCAAAGTTTTCTATCGAATTCTGCTGCTGCTGCAGATCATCACCATACACCATGGGAAATATTAAGTGGATCCGGAGATGAAAGTCTGGTTTGTTATAAACAAGCTCACCGTAACATGTATCTGATGGTAACAGGATTAATAATTTTAATTGCTTTGATCGCTATAAAATTATTACAGACAAATAGAAAGAATAACAAAATATTAAAATCGCAAAATGAAATCATTGCAGAAAAGAACAAAAGCATAACAGATAGTATTAATTATGCTAAGCGTTTACAAACGGCAATTCTCCCACCCAAAGAATTCGTACAAAATATACTTCCGGAGAACTTTATAATCTATCAGCCCAAGGATATTGTGAGCGGGGATTTTTACTGGGTATCGCATCACGGGTATAAAATCATAGCAGCTGCAATCGATTGCACGGGGCACGGTGTTCCGGGAGCACTACTGAGTATTGTCGGACACAATGCAATTAATCAAACTGTTAACGAATTGGGGATTCTACAGCCGTCAAAAGTGTTGGATAGCATGAATACCATCATCAAAAAAATATTACATCAAGATAAAGGAAGCGATATCCGCGATGGAATGGATATGGCTTTGTGCACTTTTGACAAAGAAACAAATATGCTGGAATATGCAGGAGCGAATAACCCTGTATTTATTTTCTCACAAGGCAAATTGAATATCATTAAAGGCTCTAAATTAACAGTGGGCAGCTTGGAAGAGGATAAAGTAGAACCACCTTTAAATCATTCGATACAACTTCAAAAAGGAGATTGTTTTTATATTTTCAGTGATGGATTTGTCGATCAGTTTGGCGGCAAAGACAATAAAAAATTTAAAACAAGTCGTTTTCAAGAATTATTGATCTCCATCAATAATCAATCTATGGTTGAACAGGAAAAAAGTATCTGTAAAACATTTAAGGACTGGAAAGGAAATTATGAGCAGGTGGATGATGTATTGATCATTGGTATAAGAGTGTAAATTTTCACCACAATTTACTCAGATTTTCACAGAGCAGGCAGATGATGTATTGAAAAATGGAATCAGGTTGTTTGTTGGTTGATGCAAATGTCAATTCGAGTGATTCTGCATCGGGGATCCGAGACAGAAATTACGGGCAGGCAGATGATATATTGACCATTGGAATCAGGTTGTTTGTTGGTTGATGCAAATGTCAATGTCAATTCGAGTGATTCTGCATCGGGGATCCGAGGCAGAATTGTATCGAGAATCTTTTCAAAGATCAATTTACGTTTAATGGTTCCAGATACATTTCTTTCGCATTCAGCATAAAGAAACATTAAAAATATAATACTCATATAAAATAGTGGGTTAAAACATGCAAACTCAAAGAAAAATAATCCACATCGACATGGATGCATTTTATGCATCTGTTGAACAGCGTGATTTTCCTGAGTATATTGGCAAGCCAATAGTTGTGGGCGGCAAACCGGAAGGTCGTGGCGGAGTAGTTGCAACAGCGAGTTATGAAGCCCGTAAATTCGGCATCCGTTCTGCCATGCCCTCTAAAAAAGCACAACAACTTTGTCCGGATGCTATTTTTGTTTACCCACGTTTTACTGCCTATAAAGAAGCATCAAAAAAGATCAGAGAAATTTTCGAACGCTATACCGATCTGATCGAACCACTTTCATTAGATGAAGCATTTTTAGATGTGACAGAAAATAAAAAAAATATTACTTCAGCAATTGAAATAGCAAAACAAATAAAATTAGCCATTAAAGAAGAGCTGAATTTAACAGCATCAGCAGGAGTTTCATCCGGCAAATTTGTGGCGAAGATTGCTTCAGACATGAACAAACCGGATGGCTTGACCTTTATTGCTCCGGAGAAGATTGAAGAGTTCATGGAGCGGCTTCCTGTAGAAAAATTCTTTGGTGTTGGTAAAGTAACCGCTGACAAAATGAAAGGCATGGGCATTCACAAAGGTGCCGATCTAAAAAAATTGACCGAAGCGGAACTCATCCGCTCGTTCGGAAAGCCCGGACGATTTTATTATAAAATTGTGAGAGGAATTGACAACCGACAAGTGCAGCCTCACCGTGAAACAAAATCAATGGGTGCCGAAGATACGTTTTCAGAAGACTTAACAACAGTTGAAGCAATGAATCAGGAATTAGATAAAATTGCTGAGGTAGTTGTTACACGATTACAGAAATATAATCTGAAGGGAAGAACCGTTACATTAAAAATAAAATATCACAACTTTCAGCAGATCACCCGTAATCACTCTTTCAACAAAGCGATTGGTGACATCGAAACAATTATCAACACCGTAAAAGAGCTGCTTATAAAGACGGATCTTGAAAATAAAAAAGTGCGCTTATTAGGGATTTCACTTTCTAATTTTGGGGAGATAAAGGAGATATTAGGTAAAATAGAAAACGAACAATTAAAATTAGTGTTCGATTAATCAAGATTAACCGTATACACATCCGTTCCATTCCTGACAATTGAGTTCACTTCAAAACCACCTTCCTGCGGAATAATTTCTTTCAGATCAAATACAGCACAGCTTTTGCTTAATCCCTCAAAGATCAAAGTAAATTTTTGTCCCGGACTTTTAGGTGTCCATTGAGGGAAGAATGTTACATTAAAAGCGGTAATCAATTGCGCCTTTTTTCCGGTACCATGTTCAATCAGAAACGTACTCGGCCAGATTCGATAAAAAGCATCCTGACCGCAAACACAATGCACTATGGTTTGCCCTTCTTCAGCAACCATTGTTTCAACCTGTACTTCTGTCTCAACCTGAGTTGCTATTTCTGTTTTTGTAGCCAATAGAATGATGATTTTATCAATAAAATGAAGTTTTTTCTGCAATAGAGCGAAAAAACAAGATGACAAAGTTAACATCAATTATCTAAAAAATAACAAAAAACCAGGTATCAATTGATCAAAGGCACCATAGAATTAAGGATTTTTAAGTAAATTTGCAGTATTAAACCACTTCAGATCATGTATAAGTTTTTCACGCTAACACTTCTGCTTTTAACTGCGAATCTTTTCGCGCAGGAGGTTACGGCAACACAAAAAATACCAAAAAGTGCATTACCGGGAACCGATTTCACAATTGAAACAACTGTTAACAGAGCAAGAGTAACCGGATTTATGAAATTTTTTCAGGAAATACCTGAAGGATTTACTGCTTCCGAAATCGAAAGCAAAGGAGGAACGTTTACGTTCGCAGATGGCGGGGCAAAAATTGTATGGATCTCTCCACCAGCAGATGACATCTTTACGATCAGCTATAAAATTACAGTAAATGGTGGCGTATCCGGAATGAAGCAGCTTCCCGGAAAAATATCTTACATCAATAATAATGAACGTAAAATATTTGACCTTCCCGTGGCAAGTATTATGATCGGTTCAGCAACAGTTCCTGTAAAAAAAGAAATTCCTGTAACAAATCCGGTTCCCTTGACAACAACTACACCCATAAAGACAAATCCAGTAACAACGCCTGTAGCAAACACCACTTCTACTCCTGCTAAAGCTACTACATCTACTGAAGTCAAAAAAGAAGTTCCCATTGTTACAGCAAGTCAGCTGGCAACACTTGCAAAAGTTCCTTCCAGTGCATTGCCGACATCATCCGGAAAAATGTATCGTGTTCAGATCGGTGCATTTGCTGCAAAACCTAAGATAGATGGAGTGCCTGAAATAACAACCGTAGTATTGGAAAATGGGATAACAAAATATTTCAGCGGTAATTTTTCTATCTATGAAGATGCTGTAAAACGCAGAAAAGAAATGGTAGAGAAAGGTTTTAATGGCTCCTTCATTGTCTCCTTTGAGAACGGGAAGATCGTGAAATAAAAAACTTTCTTTAAATG
>JBILYL010000295.1:0-3674 GCA_044377775.1 Bacteroidia bacterium | reverse complement strand
AAAGTCACCACTTACAATAACTTTGGGTTTATAAAAAACTATCAGGTAACAATGTTTTCAGCTGACTATCAGGAGGCAGAATTGCTTCCTGCAAACGTTTCGCATATTATATACTTCCCGTTATTTCTTTGTTTTTTTCTTCCAGCATATTACTCTTCTCTTCTAATTGAATATAATCTCGCTCCAGATAAATATTCGATTTTTGTTTCTGTTTCAGATTTCGGAAGATCAGAAAAGCAACGATCAGCAAAAGAACAAAACCCAGAATCAAAAAATTGCGAATGATCGACTGACGTTTTTCCGCAATAAAAAAACGTTCTGTAAAATAGGCAGAAATTAAAGAGCTAACAAGCCAATAAGTCATTTTAAATCAAAGCAATCAGACAATTCGTCCTATAAAATAGATCCTAAAGAAATGGAATAACATTTGAACCTATTATAAAGTGAAAATAAGTTCAGTGATGAATTGAAATCACATCAAATACGTAACAATAAAAACGATACATATGAATCTGAATAATTACACGATCAAATCGCAGGAAGCTGTTCAGCAAGCAATACAACTTGCCACCATCAATGGTCAACAAGCCATAGAAACGGCTCATATACTAAAAGGGATCTTGGAAGTTGATGAAAATGTTATTCCGTTTATTTTAAAAAAATTAAATGTGAATACAACTAACTTCTCCAAAGCTCTCGATAAAATAATAGAAAGTTTTCCTAAAGTTTCCGGTGGACAACCTTATTTGTCAAACAACGCCAATCAGGCGGTAGCAAAAGCATCCGTATACCTGAAAGAGTTTGGTGATGAATATGTGTCTATCGAACATTTATTATTGGCTCTGCTTTCAACGAAAGATGTTGTTTCACAATTAATGAAAGACAGCGGAGTGACTGAAAAAGATCTGAAAGCAGCGATCAGTGAGTTGCGCAAAGGAGCAAAAGTTACCAGCCAGACTGCAGAAGAAACCTATAATGCCTTAAATAAATTCGCGATCAATTTAAACGATCAGGCAAAAAAAGGGAAACTGGATCCCGTGATCGGTCGTGATGAAGAAATCAGAAGAGTATTGCAGATCTTATCACGCAGAACAAAAAATAATCCGATATTGGTTGGTGAACCCGGTGTAGGTAAAACAGCTATTGCTGAAGGCTTGGCACACCGCATCATCAATGGTGATGTTCCAGAAAATTTAAAATCAAAACAAATCTTTTCACTGGACATGGGTTCTTTGATTGCCGGAGCTAAATTCAAAGGTGAATTCGAAGAACGATTAAAATCAGTAGTAAAAGAAGTTATCTCCGCGGAAGGAGAGATCATCTTATTCATTGATGAGATCCACACTCTTGTTGGTGCAGGTGGTGGAGAAGGCGCTATGGATGCTGCAAACATTCTAAAACCAGCTTTAGCCCGTGGTGAATTACGTGCCATCGGTGCAACGACATTAAGTGAATTTCAAAAGTATTTTGAAAAAGATAAAGCACTTGAAAGACGTTTCCAAAAGGTAATGGTAGACGAGCCGAATGCCGAGGATGCTATTTCTATTCTTCGTGGTATAAAAGAAAAGTACGAAACACATCACAAAGTTCGTATCAAAGATGAGGCGATAATTGCTGCTGTGGAGTTATCCCAACGCTATATTAATGATCGTTTTTTACCTGACAAAGCCATCGATCTGATGGATGAAGCAGCTTCAAAATTACGAATGCAGATCAATTCAATGCCGATCGAGCTTGATGAAGTTGAACGCAAAATCCGCCAGCTGGAAATTGAACGTGAAGCGATCAAAAGAGAAAATGATCTGAAAAAATTAGAGGAACTGCACAAAGAAATTGCTGAATTGTCAGACAAAAGAAGTGATCTGCGAGCAAAATGGCAAGGTGAAAAAGTGGTGGTTGAAGGCATTCAAAAAGTAAAAGAACAAATCGAACATTTCAAATTTGAAGCAGAGCAGGCCGAACGGAATGGTGATTATGGAAAGGTTGCAGAGATCCGTTATGGAAAAATTAAAGAGTCTGAGACTGAATTAAAAGGGTTTGAAAGCAAATTGGCTGAGATGCAGCAAAGCGGCTCTCAAATGATAAAAGAGGAAGTTGGCTCTGAAGATATTGCTGAAGTAATTGCCGTTTGGACCGGCATCCCCGTTTCACGGATGCTGCAAAGCGAACGCGAAAAACTATTGCACTTAGAAGACGAACTTCACAAACGTGTTGTTGGACAAGAAGAGGCTATTGAAGCCATCAGTGATGCTGTTAGAAGAAGCCGTGCAGGATTACAGGATACTAAAAGACCGATTGGTTCTTTCATTTTCCTTGGTACAACCGGTGTCGGAAAAACTGAACTTGCAAAAGCATTAGCTGAATTTTTGTTCAATAACGAAAACAGCATGACACGTATTGATATGAGTGAATATCAGGAAAGACATTCTGTAAGCCGCTTGGTGGGAGCGCCTCCCGGATATGTCGGATACGAAGAAGGCGGACAATTGACGGAAGCTGTCCGCAGGAAACCATACAGCGTAGTATTATTAGATGAAATTGAAAAAGCCCATCCTGATGTTTTTAACATATTGCTTCAGGTATTGGATGATGGCAGGTTAACCGACAACAAAGGCCGAGTTGTAAATTTTAAGAATACGATCATTATCATGACTTCGAATATCGGCTCTCACTTAATTCAAGAGCAATTCGAGAAAATGACTGAAGGCAATAAAGATGAAATTATTGCGAAAACGAAAGTTGAAGTGTTTGAATTACTTAAAAAATCGGTTCGTCCCGAATTTTTAAATCGAATCGATGAAACAATAATGTTTACTCCGCTTAACCGCGAGAATGTTCAGCAAATTGTAGAAATTCAATTTAAAGGTATTTCAAAAATGCTGGAGGAAAATGATATTCATTTGACTGCCACTCCGGAAGCCATTGATTGGTTAGCACAACTTGGATTTGATCCTCAATTTGGTGCAAGACCAGTAAAGCGTGTGATGCAAAAGCGTGTGCTAAACGAATTATCCAAACAGATACTTGCAGGAAAAGTTGTAAAGGATGCCCAAATCGTTCTGGACGTTTTCAAGAATGAGTTTGTCTTCAGAAACCCTATTCAATCCGACAAGAATGAAAGTAAAGCGGAAGTAAAATAATTAAATTTGTTAAAATATGTTAAGCATAAAACAAATGGCATCATCTATATGTTATATATATATAACAAATTGAAAAACACTATGAATTACATAGGAATTACGAACAAAAATAAACATACAACTATGAGTAAAATAAAAAAAGAAATCATCGATAACCGCCCGAAATTCAAATTACAGTTAGATAACAGAACAACGATCACTGTCAGAACAGAAGGTGCGATGAAAGCCTGGAAAGAGAAATATCCGGAAGCGAAACTGATTGAATAATCAGTCGAAACAACATCCCTTTAATATAAGTGCTTTCATTTATTTAATGAAAGCACTTTTTTATAACCAAGCTTTAATTTTCAACTCTTATTTTAGGACTTTTTTCTAAAACTTTACTCACGATTTTATGAAAGGTGTATATTAGTGCTCAAATTTAAAATAAGTATGAAAAGAATACTGTTTACGATTATTTTCTTTTGTTCTTTTTTATCCGGATTTCCGAAAGAAGGTGTTGATGCTGAAGAACCAATTGAAATAATTGACAAT
>JBILYL010000300.1:0-3539 GCA_044377775.1 Bacteroidia bacterium | reverse complement strand
GTAATAGATCGAATTGGCAACAACGATATCGAAGTAACATTGCCATCCATAATCTTTACTTTTAAAGAAGTGGATGTTAAATTAAAATTTCTGAATCCAAATCATACTAAATTGCTTTTAAACAAAGGCAACATTACGTTTATTGCAAATGGCAAAGATTTGAAATTAGAGTTTATTGACGGGCAGGCTAGTTTCAAACATAAATTTGATCAAAGTAAAAAGCTAACAATATTTACAGAAGATTTTAGCTATATTACAGTTGTAACAGCATATCCACTTTGGGCATTTTTGCTGCCGATCGGATTTATTATCTTTTGGATCATCCGGAGAATGATAAAAAAATAGTTTGTAGTGATGGTAAAAAAATCGCTTTCTTCAGTGCTGAAGTAGGGCGATTTTTTTTATTTCTCAATCCTTATTCTTTTAACAATTTAGTTGCATAAGTATTGCCTCCCTTCATTGTAACAGTAAAAAAATAAAGTCCTTTTGCAAGATCACTAACATTTGATTTCAGTGTTGTTGTTCCTTTACCAATTTCCATTTTTTCATCCCGTATTAAATTACCCAGAACATCACACAACTGCATTACGATAAGGTCATCGACCTCAGAATAATAGTCAATTGAAAAATATGATGTTGCAGGATTGGGGTAAACAGCAGAGAAAAGACTTCCCGTATCATAAAGATCATTCACTAAAACTGAAGAGCAAGTAATATTCATCCATGTATTTACATCAGAGCCAGGCAATAAACCGAACCCGGATCCGCTAATAGGGAATGGACTACCAAATGCATTTGGCGTAAAATATACTGTTGTTGTACTCCCTGTATTTAAAGAAATAACACTTCCCGAAAAATCAATTACTGCCATTAAGTAATAATCACCCGGTAATATCAATTGAGGAGTCACCGCTAATGTAACCGTTCCGACAGTTATTGCACTAATACCTGAAGTTGCAATCAATGTTCCCGGTGCTCCGGCAACATCATTGTAAACTGCCATCTGCACATTCGATGTCCCAGAGATCAAGCCATTCATTGATAAGCCGGTTAATGTTCCGGACGAAGTTACAGTATACTTTACACCAAAAATATTATTCGCTGGCAAGGACTGAGAACCCGTAAAAACAGGGCTTTCATTTCCGATATTACATACTGTTTGTGAAAAACTTCTTACCGTAAGTAACAGAAAGACAACGACAATGCAACTTAAAATCTTTTTATTCATATGTTTTTTATTTACTTATTCACTGTAAAATTAATGCAAAGATTTTGAATGAAGCATGACGGATATCAGTCTGTTTTTATTTGAAAAACAGGACAAAACCGGAATTAATTATTTAGTAAAAAGTTCTTGAATTTAAAATTTTCAAAAAACATCTGTTTGTAATCGGTAAACTTGGTAAATAAAAAATAAAAAAAGCCCTGCAATAAATTGCAAGGCTTTGTATAAAAAATATACCTGTTTTTATTTCATTAACTCTGAAATGATCTTATCTACACTTACTCCTTCAGCTTCGGCTTTATAATTACGAACGATACGATGACGTAAAATTGCCGTTGCAACTGCTTTTACATCTTCAATATCCGGAGAATATTTCCCTTTTATCAAAGCATGACACTTTGCTCCGATCACTAGAAATTGTGACGCTCTGGGTCCTGCTCCCCACGATAAATATTTCGTTGCTATTTCCGCAGCATGTTCTGTATTCGGACGGGATTTAGAAGCTAATTTAACAGCATATTCCAGTACATTGTCTGCGACAGGTATTCTGCGCACCAACTCCTGAAAATAAAGGATTTCTTCAGCTGAAAGCACTTTCTTTAATTCGACCTTTTTACTAGAAGTAGTATTCTTTACTACCAAAAATTCATCTTCTAATTTTGGATAATCTAACCACACATTAAACATAAAACGATCCAACTGAGCTTCCGGCAAAGGATATGTTCCCTCCTGTTCAATCGGATTCTGAGTTGCCAAAACAAAAAATGGATTTCCTAATTCGTATCGCTTCCCTCCTGTTGTGATGCTCCGCTCCTGCATTGCTTCAAGCAACGCTGCCTGTGTTTTAGGTGGTGTCCGGTTGATCTCATCTGCCAGCACAATATTCGCAAACAATGGACCTTTTATAAATTTAAAATGACGATCGTCTCCTAATATTTCGGAACCAATAATATCCGAAGGCATCAAGTCAGGAGTAAACTGGATCCTGTTATAACTCAAGCCCAATACATCAGCAATGGTATTTACCAAAAGTGTTTTCGCTAATCCGGGTACACCGATCAGCAAACAATGTCCTTTACTGAAAATCGAGATCAAAACATCTTTCACAACTTCATCCTGACCAATGATCACTTTACCGATTTCAGCATTCAGCTCTTTGTATTTTGATACAAAAGCATCTGCGGCCTCTACGTCTGATTTATACATATTTCTGCGAATTACGAATTTTAAAAATTATAACTGAACGCTTACTAATTTATCCACTTATTGTTGAAAGTACAATCTTTATAATCATCGGAAAGGTGCACATAGGTGTCTGCCGATTTTTTCTTTATCCAGGTTTGAATCGCTTCCTGCTGCTTTTTTGAAAGCGCTGCACCTTGAATACTCTGATAATCATCGGCAAGATTTGCACGATGAGGCAATGTCCTGTTTTTTAAATACAAGATACGATATGCTTGCTTACCATCGTTTGTGGTCATCGGCATAGGCTTGGTATATTCTCCTATTTTTAATTTATCAATTGCGAATGCAATACTCTGATCCAACTGGCCAATTTCATCCATTTGAAAACGTGTTGAACCTGTATATGGATTAATGATCAAGCCACCACTATTTTTACTTTCTTCATCATCAGAATATCTTGCAGCCATATCTGAAAAAGTAATCGTATCGGCAACCAATCGTGTATACGTTGTATCTAGTGATAATTTTGCTGTTACCATATCCTGAGCATCAACTGCCGGAGCGATCAATAAACTTCTGGCATCCACTTCATCACCTCTGCGGACAATTAACTGAATGATAAAATAACCATAAACAGTTTCAAATACTTCACTAACCTCCATCGGTTTCAATTTAAATGCCCAGGCATCCCATTCCGGAACAAACTGTCCGCGTTGAATGTGTTCATACAATCCGCCTTTGTTTGCTGAGCCCGGATCCATTGAATACAAGGCAGCCATCGAAGAGATGCTGGTCTCACCTTTTAAGATCCGCTGGCGGATGCCTTCAATTTTTTCTTTGGCTTCTTTTTTTGCAGCTGCGGAAACTACCGGCTTTTTAACAATTTGTCCGACTTCAATTTCAGCATTGATAAATGGGATAGAGTCTTCGGGAATGGCTTTAAAATATTCCTTTACTTCATTTGGAGTAACAGAAAGATCTCCGGTAACTTTGCCTTGCATTTGCTGCTCCAGCAATAAGTCCCGCACATCATCTTTCAATTCCAACTTATAATCCTCTACTGATTTTCCGTAAAAGGCAACAAATTTTTCTTCCGAACCAAATTGTTGTAAATAATATTTCATCAGTC
>JBILYL010000127.1:0-7225 GCA_044377775.1 Bacteroidia bacterium | reverse complement strand
ATATCGATAAAAAATCGGATGTTAAAATGATTGTTTTTTCAAATGGAATGAAGGAAGAATTTAAACAGGAACAAGCAAAAAAAATTGAAGTTAAGGTTATTGAGAACAATGATTATTACAGGGAAGCATCAGTAGTTTCAACGAAAATTGAGCAACGGGGAGCGGGAAAATTCCGACACAAAAATGTAACCTTGAACGAAAGAGAATTCCACAACCTCCTGATCAATACTAAAGATAAAAAATTAGTTGCCTTGGCTTCCAGTGCTAAGGATGCGAAAGCTATGCAATACGTAGGTTTTGCAGCAATACCAGTTGGAATAGCCGCATTACTTCTCTTTGGAAAAAGTATGTATCTGACCTCTGCCAATACAATAGGATTCAACTCCGGATATGTAGCAGGAAGTGCTGTTTGTCTGGTTGCCGCGGTTGCCTGCCCGATTGCTTCAGGAACCTTCAAAAGAAAACGCTCAACATGTAACAGAGCAGCTGTAAAACTATACAACGAAAAATATTAGTTGCAACAAAATCAACGAATTACGAAGGATTCTCATTTTTTTCACAATTTATAAAAACGCTCTTTTTTGCACTTACAAATACTTATATTTGTAAACAGAGATCCTAATGCCTAAATTATTATGTCAAAAGAAGAAACAATGTCAACCGGTAAAGTGAAAGTTACAGACTACATCAAAGAAGTTCTTAACGATTATCGCATAGCGAATGAAAGCCGCGAAGCCAGTTTAATGGGAAGAAGAGAAGTGTTAACCGGGAAAGCAAAGTTCGGCATTTTTGGTGATGGAAAAGAAATTGCTCAACTGGCAATGGCAAAAGTTTTTAAATTTGGTGACTTCCGCTCCGGATATTACCGCGATCAAACATTTATGTTTGCTTCCGGAAATCTTACTTTACAGGAATGGTTTGCCGGATTATACGGCCATACAGATGCCGATGCAGAACCAATGAGTGCCGGCAGACAAATGGGAGGACATTTTGGAACCCGCAGTTTAAATGCTGATGGTACCTGGAAAGATCTCACAAAAATAAAAAATTCATCTCCTGATATTTCACCTACTGGCGGACAAATGCCGCGTTTGCTTGGACTAGCCATGGCATCCAAACATTATAAATTAAACCCTGAATTACAAAAAGAACAATTTCATAAATTTTCAAACAAAGGTACCGAGATTGCTTTTGGAACCATTGGCGATGCGAGTACTTCTGAAGGACTTTTCTGGGAAACAATCAATGCTGCAGGTGTTATGCAAATCCCGATGCTTGTATCTGTTTGGGATGATGGCCACGGAATCTCTGTTCCTAAAAAATATCAAACAACGAAAGAAAGTATCTCCGAAATATTAAAAGGGTTTCAGCGTGAAAATGGCGGAAACGGTTATGAAATCTTTAAAACAAAAGGATGGGATTATGTTCATCTCTGCGAGACATATGAAAAAGCCAGTAAGGTTTGCAGGGAACAACATGTTCCTGTATTGGTTCATGTTGAAGAAGTTACTCAACCGCAAGGCCACAGTACATCAGGCTCTCACGAACGCTATAAATCGAAAGAACGCTTGCAGTGGGAAGCAGATTTTGACGGCATTAAAAAGTTGCGCGAATGGATCCTTTCCAATAAACTAGCAACTGAAAATGAATTAAATGAGATCGAGGAGAATTCAAAAAAAGTAGTACGTGAAGCGAAATCTGCTGCATGGAGTGCCTACTTAAATCCGATCAAAGTTGAATTAAAAGAAGTAAGTGCATTAATGGATAACATTGCTGCTCAATCGAGCAACGCAGCATTCATTAGCAAAATTAAAAATGACCTCTACTCTATTCTTGAACCGATCCGTAAAGATATAATTGTTGCGGCAAAAAGTGTATTACGCTTAACACGCAATGAAAATATCTCTTCGAAGAAACAATTGGTTGATTGGATCAGCGAATCCAAATTAGCAAACCACGACCGATACAGTTCTTATTTGCACAGTGAATCGGAGCAGAACGCGTTAAAAACAAAACCGGTGAAAGCCGAATTTGCAGGCGAAGCAAAATTAGTCGATGGAAGAGAATTACTAAGAGAAAATTTTAATGCGATACTTTCAAAATATCCTGAAGTAGTAATTTTTGGTGAAGATGCAGGAAAGATCGGAGGCGTAAATCAAGGCTTAGAAGGACTTCAGGAAAAATTCGGAGAGATCAGAGTGTTTGATACCGGTATCCGCGAAGCAACTATTATGGGTCAAGCAATCGGATTAGCCATGAGAGGTATCCGGCCAATTGCTGAGATCCAATACTTGGATTATTTACTTTATGCGTTGCAAATCATGAGTGACGATTTAGCAACTGTTCAGTATCGTACCAAAGGAGCACAAAAGTCTCCTGTAATTGTCCGAACTCGTGGGCATCGATTAGAAGGCATTTGGCACAGCGGCTCACCTATGGGGATGATCATCAATTCTATCCGCGGTATTCATGTATGTGTTCCACGCAACATGCAACAAGCTGCTGGTTTCTATAATACATTGTTAGCTGCAGATGAACCGGCATTGGTCATTGAACCTTTAAACGGATACAGATTAAAAGAACAATTACCTTCCAATTTAGGAGAATATAAAATTCCGTTAGGAGTAGTTGAAACAATCAACGAAGGTGCAGATGTAACTCTTGTCACTTATGGCTCCTGCTGCAGAATTGCAATGGAAGCGGTTAAACAATTAGCTGAAGCGGATATTTCAGTTGAAGTAATTGACGTTCAAACATTATTGCCATTCGATTTGGATCATTCAATTATTGAATCTGTCAAAAAAACAAACCGATTGGTTGTTTTGGATGAGGATGTTCCGGGTGGTGCAAGTGCATATATTCTCCAAAAAGTACTGGAAGAACAAGGCGCGTATCAATTCTTAGATTCAGAGCCGCGCACATTGGCTGCGAAAGATCACCGTCCTGCCTATGGTTCCGATGGGGATTATTTCTCAAAACCGAGTGCTGATGATGTTTTCGATACAATTTATGAAATGATGAGCGAAACTGATCCGAATAAATTTCCAAGAATATACTAATACAGAAGGGCGGAATTTTTCGCCCTTTATTTTTAATATGAAAAGAACTACTGAAGCCGATTCAAAATACAACGCACTCGAGAAAATGAGTGTACGCGAATTACTGAATAATATCAATAAAGAAGACAAAACAGTTCCGCTTGCGATACAAAAAGAAATTCCTAAAATTGAAAAATTAGTGAATGCTATTGTTAAGCAAATGAAGCTTGGCGGTCGGTTATTTTATATGGGCGCAGGCACTAGCGGGAGACTTGGAATCGTTGATGCCAGCGAATGCCCGCCAACATATGGCGTACCTCAGGGTATGGTGATCGGAATAATTGCCGGAGGTGACAAAGCTATCCGTAAAGCGGTTGAATTTGCTGAAGATGATACGATGCAAGGTTGGAAAGATCTTCAGGAATATAAAATCTCAAAAAAAGATGTGGTCATCGGAATTGCTGCATCCGGATCAACACCTTATGTAATTGGAGCATTGGAAGCCTGCAATAAAAAAGGAATTTTAACGGCATGTATCGTTTGTAATAAAGGAAGTAATGTTGCCAAAGTAGCCAAACACAAAATTGAAATTATTGTCGGACCCGAATTTGTAACCGGCAGCACACGCATGAAATCTGGCACCGCTCAAAAACTTGCCCTGAATATGATCTCTACTTCTGTGATGATCAAGCTTGGAAAAGTGAAAGGAAATAAAATGGTGGATATGCAATTAAGTAACAACAAACTCGTTGATAGAGGAACGAATATGGTTGCTGCTGAATTAAAAGTACCCTACAAAAAAGCACATGAATTGTTGCTGAAATATGGCAGTGTAAGAAAGGCTGTCGATCATTATAAAAAAAGTAACTCCTAACAAGTAAATTAAGTTGTTGAAGCAATTCGGATTAAACCCAATTACTCCAATTCACTCCACACCGCATGCAAGACATTGAACCATTTTACAATTGGCGACACATCTATATCGCTTCTGAAGATGAGCACTCCCCATTTTACGGACGCGAATACAGTGAGTTTGAATACACCAATGCTATTTATAATTATCTGATTCATCCGCAATGGGATGATATTGATTCCCCGACTTTATATATCAAGATACTGTGCGTGGATTATGATCAGAATTTTGCGATCATCGAACTAATTGGTGAATGGAATGACGCGATCAACAATGATATCATGCTTCTGAAAAGAGATATCATAGAACTGATTATGCAATATGGTGTAAATAAATTTATTCTGATTGGTGAAAATGTTTTGAATTTCCATGCATCAGATGACTGTTATTATGAAGAGTGGTTTGAAGAAATTGAAGATGGCTGGATCGCCTTTCTCAATTTCAGAAAACATGTAATGGAAGAGTTTCAAAGGGCGAATATTGATTATTATATTGTCTCCGGTGGACAACTCAACGATATTGGATGGCGGACGTCTACTCCAACACAACTTTTTGAAAAGGTGGAACAATTGGTTCAAAAACGAATCGGATAATCAGTATCCTGTTATGAAAAAAATAATTAGCTCCCTTTTTGCCTTTATTGTTATTACAACCTTTGCATTTTCTCAGGAAGCCGCTCCTGCAATTGATACGCTTGAATTTCAAGTGGGTTACCCGAATGTTCATTCAACAGCAATACAGCAACTGCAATCTTATCCATCACCAAGATATGTGGCAAATAATTCCTTTATCCGCTTATTCAACTGGATGAATTCAAGATACATGGCAGGTGGTGGTCAAAAGGAAGTAAAAGAACAAAATGCGATCAAAGATGCAATGAAGATCCAGGAGGAGTTAATACTCCATTGGAATTATTTTCTGACAATTCAAAATTCCGGCATGGCAACAAGTGCAAACAGCTATAACAATCCCAATGGAATATTCAAGGCTTATATTGATCTGGCAAATAAATACCCGCAAATCCCATTGGCCTTAACTACATTCTGGATGCAGCTGGCTCCTTCAAAGATGGGGTTTTCAGACAAAACACCCCGGATTTTAAAAAAGGATTACCCTGATTCTTTCTATATAAAAGATGCTTCGGGAAACGTAATAAAAAGAATTTTAAATTTTGCTGCACCTGATTCTATTTTTATAAAGGATGGTCAGTTGCAGAAAATATGCATCAGCAATATTTTATCGCACCTTACCAGACCGATCAATATCATTAATGAAAATGGGGAGGAACCTCCAGGGGCTCATCACATAGGAAGTATTTCACAGGACAAAGATATGATTGCCGATAAAAACAGATCAGGCATCAACGAGTGGAATATTTATGCTGCAGACAGAAAAAAAAAGATGCGGAAACTCTATTCGGATCAATTTATGAAAATGCCTGAATTAAAAAATACGGTGTTCACTATTTACAATGTTGAAGGCGGTCCGATCAACCGATTCGATTGGCAAACGAGTAAAGCATCCTGCACTAAAATAAAAGGCAACTACTACTCTACCCCCGATTTTTATCCGCGTACTCCCGATAATTGGAAAACATGGAAAGGCGCATGGCACGGTTGGAAATGGATCAATGACGGAAGAAAAATTGAAATAAAAAGTGGTGATCGTTTTTTCTCTCCTTTTGTCGCAGCTGGATGGGCATTTAATCCTGAAAGGGATATGCGTCCTGCACAATGGCTCGGACTTCTGAAATGTTTATCCGTTGTTGGTGCCGAATTTTTTTATGCCGGTTATTTTAACCTTAAACAGCCTTTTTCTAAACCTGAAAATTATGTCTGGCAAGCGGCAATGCCTGCATATGCGCAAGCCGTTTCCACACATTATTCTGATGTTTTTTTTAATGGCAATGTTTTATTCGATGCAAAAAAAGAACCTATTGTCACCTACCCTACAAAAGAAAAAGACGTATTGGTTGCTGTTCGGAAACATGATACGAAAGAAAAATACATCATTGCAACAACTGTTCAACCGTCATCAAATTCCGAAAAATTTCCTTTGCAAAAGAATATTGAATTAACTGTTGCCGGTGATAATATTAAAATAAATGCCCGCAGACAAGGAAGTATTTATGTATATGACAAAAGTGTTGAACCGGCATTGTTCTTCCAACTCGACCGCTGGCATCAATACGAACACCCAGAGCGCTGGAGAAAAGAATGGATTTGCGAAGCTGAAGTGTTTGATACTTCATCAGCCGGACAAAACAAACTCACCCGTTCTGTTTATTTGAAGTCAAATTCAACAATTGATTTTTCACTTTCAGAATCCTACATCCAACTCAATCAAAAAGAATGGACGGAATATAGCTTTTCTAAAAGAGATGCCGAACAGTTAGGAAACAATCTGGTTTTGATGATCTATGCAAAATGTACTAATCAGATCCGTTTCAATACAACCATTCTAGGAAGCGAATATTTAATTTCTTCAAAAAAAACAGACCAGTGGGAATGGATCAAATTCCCGTTTGAACTAAAACAACAAGCAGAACTTTCTGAAAGTATTCGCATACTTTCACTCACGGATGGTCTTTTAATTGACAAAATCATTCTTTCTAATTCGGATAAGTTGCCGGATCTTAAAAACTACTAAACAGTAAATCTCAGTCTTTAAAGGCATTCAAACTAGCGAATCAGCATTTGGAGCGCAATTGGTATTTAGGAAAGCTGGGAGAATCCGATTTCTTTTTTCCTTATATTTGCACCTCAGTTTTATCGTCTGCATTTTAGTATTCAAAATTTATAACCTCACATTATGCCAAAAGGAATTTATACTGTACCGGGTCCGGTGAACGAACCAATAAAAAGTTATGCATCCGGAAGTCCGGAAAGAGCATCACTTCAAGCAATGCTAAAAGAATTGCGTGCACAAGAAATAGACATTCCAATGTATATTGGCGGAAAAGAAGTTCGCAGCAATGATAAAGTTCGTCTTGCTCCTCCTCACGATCACAAACATACATTAGGACACTTTCACAAAAGCAATAAAGAACATGTAACACAAGCCATCAATGCTGCTTTGGCTGCGAAACCAAAATGGGAAGCATTGGCATGGGAACACCGTGCAAGTATTTTCTTAAAAGCTGCTGAGTTAATTGCAGGTCCTTACCGTGCAAAATTAAATGCTGCAACCATGCTCGGACAATCAAAAAATGCTTTCCAGGCAGAAATTGATTCCGCATGCGAGATCATTGATTTCCTTCGTTTTAATGTAATGT
>JBILYL010000299.1:0-3544 GCA_044377775.1 Bacteroidia bacterium | reverse complement strand
CAATGAAGAGATCAAGAGTATTAAAGCCGTTCGTACCGACTTTCTGGATTTCAGAGAATTGGTAAAAATGCACAGCTCAAAAACAACCGTTGTGAGTGAATTGCTTTACGCTTTTAACACCGCTTATACTGCTGCGATACCAGAACTTGAAATATCTTCCGTTGAAAGAGGCCGACACATTGCAGCCATCCACAACGAGATCAATGAAATATTAAAACCAAAAGAATTAAACTACGCTTCTTACATTGGTGAAAAAAATGCGGAGATAAAAAACAAAACCAACTTCCTGAACGAAAAGCAAAGGGAATTGGATGAGATCAATAAATACGAAACCATCGATTTCCTTCAGGAATCCATGAAAAACCTGGATAAAGAACGGAAAGAAATCGAGAATCGTATCACGACAATCGAAAGCCAGAAATTATCCAGCAAGCACCTTGAGTTCCGATTGGAAAAAGTGAACGATAAGATTGCATCCGTTGAAAATCAGATCAACAATTACAACAACTTATTGATCCATAAAATTTCTGATGATGAAAAAACTAAGCAACTATTAAATGCGATCCTTTCTGAGCAGGTATTGAGTTTACCTAGTAAACAGATCAAGAAGCAGATCAAAAAAGTATCAGATAAACTGATGAATATTTTTGATGGGGAAATTGACATTTCAAAGGGATTAGAACTTACCGAATTCAGATCAGTAAAGGAATTGAAGGATGAATTAAAAGTTTTACTTTCAGAAAAGAAAATAACCGAAGAATTATTAAAAACGGTTGTTGACAAAGAAAAAACAGACTTCAAATTAAAAAGCATTCTTGGTGAACTGGAAGTGATCAAAGAAAAGATCAAAGGGATTGAAACAAAACCTCAGTTAGAGCGTGCTGTTAAAGGGATCATTGATGAAATAAAAGCATTCAATGAAGAGAAGAAAGATTTAGAATTGCACTTGAATGAACTGGTAAAAGAAATCGCTTCTAAACAAATTATGCTTGACAAGCTGAATGAAGAGAAACGGAATCTTGAACTTCGTGTGAAGGAATTAAAGGACCGCAAAATGGAAATGGAATCCATTGAAGTCGAACCCCGTGAATACGAAACCAACGACAATTTAGATTACATCTATTCTAAGATTCAGATTCATCAAAAAGACCGCCACGATATTAAAGCAAACAAAGATGTTGCTTTTGAAGGATTAAAATACCGTTTGCGCAGCAGTATCGCTGATGAAGAAGAATTCATCCATTTCGTTGAAGAAGAAATCGCCTGCCTGAATGATAAAGAAAGAAGTATAGACGGATTATTGTCAAGTATCTCTACTCAATTTGCAAACCCGGCATTTACTTTACTTAAACGTTACGAAGAATTTAAACAATTCGTTTACGACAAGTTCAACACAAAATTGGCGACAACTCGTATCTCAAATATTGAATCCTTGAAAATTGACCTGATCGATAATGAGCGTATTATCGGTGAATTAAAACAAATCAGTTCAATCCAGGAATTTAACGGACAAATGAGTTTTGATTTTGACCAATCCGAAAATCTTAAAATCCTGAACACTTATTTGGATACAGGTAAAAAAGTTCATTTTGATGAATTGTTCAACATCGAATTGTTGCTGGAGATCAAAGGAACCGAAAAACGAGTTGACTTAGCAAACCAAGTTGAATCGGATGGTACCGACAGGATGATCCGTTTGGTTATCATCATGGCAATCATCAATCGTTTAGCAATTACTGATGAACAAAATAAGATCACGTTGTTCATTGATGAGGTTGCAACGATCGATAAACAAAACCGACCAGAACTTGTAAAATTCTGTAATGCTCACAACTTCATTCCGATCTTCGCTGCACCGGATGCTGTTGAAGGATTTAACAAATACTATTTCATCTACCCGTCAAAAGGAAAAATCAATATCAACGAAAAACAAAACGCAGTAATCGTTGAACGAAATGGTGTAATTGAAAAACTTGGGAAGAAGAATTCAAAAGATTTGAACTAGGTAAAACATATTAATAAATGAAGGCTGAACCAAAAACGATACTCCGCTTTTTACTGGAACATTATGATGTAATTGCTGAATTGTTTGAAACACAATCCAATGAAGGCATCATTAAGTTCGAAGTATTGAATCAAATTGTGTCGAAACACGAAAGTGATATCCGTTCACAATTAATTGAATATAAAATATTAAGCCCAGTAAACGACAACTACGAAATACGTACTGTTTATTACAACTTGATTGAATTCATTTTAAGTGAATTTAAACCAATGT
This sequence comes from Bacteroidia bacterium, assembly GCA_044377775.1. Taxonomy (GTDB): domain Bacteria; phylum Bacteroidota; class Bacteroidia; order 2-12-FULL-35-15; family 2-12-FULL-35-15; genus 2-12-FULL-35-15. The sequence continues at coordinate 1,266 of JBILYL010000299.1, read as the reverse complement.
TGCCTGAAACAATTGAAAAATACCATACGTCAATTGCTGAACTCTTCCGTAAGATCAGGGAAAACATCAATGGCGACAAAGTAACTCTGAGCCAACGCTTAAATGATCTCGCTATCGAAGTTCGTTCATTTTATGAAATGGTGGAACGCAATACACAGAGTTTATTGCAGGAGACACGTGAATTAAAAGCTAACGTCAAGAAAATTGATTACCGCGAAAAAATTGTCCGCGCTTCCCGCTGGATCGATGAATATATTATTCCGTTAAATAAGATCTTGGACATCAACCATTCTACTTCTGTTGCTAATAAGTTGTATGAAATTTCTGAATTTTCAAACAAGTACCGTTTGAATTTTGATGATGAAAATGCACGCGTTCAATTTGAAAAACTTTATTTTCAATTGATCCAGGTGAACGACAATTTGTTGCGTCAATCAAAGATCCTGACAAACGAATTATTACCTTTAATTGAACGTATCAGAACAGAATCGATCATTTTAACCGGATGGATCACGTATTTAAAAAACCCATACAAACGTAAAGCTCCGAAATTACTGAAACGAAAAGAAGTTTCTGTTTATTCGAAAGACACATTCTACAACGCATCTGAAATATTTGAACAATTTAAAAATGAAACAGATGTTTATTTTGAAGAAGAAGAAAACGAAGCTGAAAAATGGATTTTTGACAAAGAACATTATACCAAGAAGTTAAAAGACAATTTACCTGTAGAGAATTTTTTCAGTTGGTGCAATAAAACACTGAAAGAAGATTACAAAAAAGTGGAAATTGAAAAATTCTTTGCACTTACTACATTGGCCTTTGACGAAGACATTGAACGTGAATACGGTGCAAAACCACAGTTTGATAAAATAAAGATCAACGATCTTACATTAACAGTTCCTAAAGTTACTATCAATCAACAATCACAACTAATCGATCCACAACATGGAATTTCCTAATCACCACCGACAAATTGTAGAAGATCTAATGGCAGGTAAATTTATGCTGCCGAACGAACGCACGTATCAAACTGTTAAAGATAACGAGCAATCGTACACCTACTTTTTTAAAGCATCGTTCAATTACGAATTGCGATTAACACAGGATTACGCCTACGTTGTTTCTGAAGAATCAGCTGAAATGTTATCCCGGGACATCTGTATCTTCATTGCTCTTTTGAGTTACGAGTTAGACAGAGATGGAAAGAATTTCCTTGAACGCATTCAGTTCAGCGAATTTGAAATGGAAGAAATTGAAAATTAT
>JBILYL010000074.1:0-9840 GCA_044377775.1 Bacteroidia bacterium | reverse complement strand
AGATCTGATCCTGTCAAACAAACAATTAAAAGATGCTGATGCGCGTAAAAACTTCATCAACACCTTGAACAGAAGAAATATCATCGAAAAAACCGGTGATAACCGTTTTGTATTTACATCTGCTCACAAATTTTTTGTTGATTTTGCGACAGACATCGTAAAATATGAGAATGCTGAAAAGGAAGGATAATTTTACTACATTCAAATTCTCAAACACAAATAATACAAAATAAAAAAGGGGCTTTTGCCCCTTTTTTATCTCTTAATTTATGGCTCGCACCTTACAATTAGAACATCTTATAAAAACAGATCCCGAAAAGGCCAAACTGATTTTTGAAGACTTTCATCAATTTTCTGCGCTGCATCCCCTTTTTGTCGGACTTGAACAGAAAGATGAAAATCATTTTATTGTTGAGGAGCGAATGCCTGTTTCAACTATTAAATTCAAATACAAAACAACAGTAATTAAAAATAAAGAGCGTAACGAAGTTATTTACATTGCTTATCCTTTTTTTCTTACACTAACCATTACATTTATTTTCCTCCCGGGCGAATCTGCGGAAACCTGCAAAATGATTGAAACCATAGAGGTAAAAGGACCAAGAATTATTTCTGATGTATTAGTTAGTTTAATAAAAAAAACGCATCCACAACTCATTGCAAAATTGAATTCCCAATTTTAATTCTTTATGGCAAAGTCAAAAAACGAAATCACTTACAAAACCAACATATTCAAGTTAGATCATTTAGTGGGTATGCATTACCTGGAAGTTCCGCCAGAGATAATTGATCAATTGGGTGGAAAGTTTAAGATGCGCTTATTGTGTACGATCAACAACAAACTTACCTTTCAGGGAGGCTTAGTTGCTTTAGGAAACGGGAGTGGATATATCAGCATCAACATTACTCGTTTAAAAAAACTGGGTTTAAAATTCAAAGATGTAGCAACAGTTACATTGAAGAAAGATGAAAGTGAATATGGGATGGAAATGCCAGAAGAATTAAAAGAGCTACTGGGGCAGGATGATGAAGGGAGTAGACGATTCAACATGCTTACACCTGGAAAACAGCGATACATAATCCATTATGTAAATACAGTAAAAAACAGTCAGCTGCGTATCGACAGAGCCATTTTACTGATCTCAAATCTAAAAAAAACCAATGAAGGAAAAGAATCCTTCAGAGCAATGTTGGGACTTGAGTGATAACGGTCGTTTTTTAGAATTTGAAACATTGACATATAAATTACAATTTGCTCAGTGCATCTGGCACCCGGGTCAAAGAAAAGAAATCTAAAAAAAAAAGAAAACGACTTTGGATATTCTGAACCCGTTTTAAATTGATTAGGTCAATAAAAACAAACACCGTTCTTAGTAATCTACTTTCCATTAAAGATTCGTAAATTCGCATAAAATTCGTTATTCACAAACTATGTATCCTTCACTATACTACGCTGTAAAAGATCTGCTTGGCATTGACCTGCCTTTTTTGAAAATGGTACAAATGTTCGGTTTTTTTGTTGCTATAGCTTTCTTGATCGCAGCTTATTTCTGGACAAAAGAATTAAAACGTAAAGAACAGGAAGGTCTATTAAAAGCCACAACTGTAAAAAGGCTAAAAGGTGAAAAAGCAACTAGCAGTGAATTGTTTTTTTCAGGATTGATCGGATTTTTAATTGGATACAAATTAGTATACATTCTTTTTAACTTCTCTGCTTTCACAGAAAACACTCAAGGTTTTTTACTTTCAACGAAGGGAAATTTATTCGGTGGGATCGTACTTGCAGGAATTTCAGTTTACATGAAATACCGTGAAAAGGAAAAAACAAAATTAGCTACACCAATCTGGACAGAGGAAAAAATGCATCCCTTCCAGCATGTTGGTAACATGACTTTAATTGCTGCATTTGCAGGCTTATTGGGAGCAAAAATATTCCACAACCTTGAAAACTGGGATACATTTATTTCAGATCCGGTTGGTGCATTACTTTCATTTGATGGTTTGACCATGTATGGGGGATTAATTCTTGCATCCATCGCATTAATATTTTATGGCAAAAAAAACAGTATTGCAACACCCCATTTAATAGATTCTTCAGCTCCATCCTTAATGATTGGCTATGCTGTTGGTCGTATTGGCTGCCACCTTTCAGGGGATGGTGATTGGGGAATAGACAATATTAGTCCGAAACCGAATTGGCTTAGTTGGGCCCCCGATTGGGTTTGGAGCTTTGATTACCCGCACAATGTTGTAAATTATGGTGAACCTATTCTGAATTGCAATGCAGACAAATATTGTAATCATTTAGTCCCGCCAGTCTTCCCTACTCCATTTTATGAAACACTAATGTGTCTTTTTTTATTTCTGATACTTTGGAACATCAGAAAACGAATTAAAACCCCGGGTGTTTTATTTTCAATTTATCTTATTTTTAATGGCGTTGAGCGTTTTTTCATAGAAAAAATACGTGTTAATACATTGTATCATATCAACGGTTTTGGTTTTACCCAGGCCGAATTGATCTCAACTATTCTATTTATATTGGGAGTGGTAGGAATCTTTTATTTCAGAAGATCAGAAAACAAAACAAGCATTAGTAATTCTTAAATCCTAAATTCAATAAAATCGGGTAAAGGATAGAACTACTCAGTATCTTTTTCAAATGTGGGCTGGGTAATATTTTTCCCATTAAGATAATAATAGGTTCCACCCCAGGAATATTCTTCCTTTTTATATTCAAAATCCACATCATTAATCTTAACAGTAATAATTGTTATTTTCAGCTTGTCTTTTTGTATAACTTTCTCTTCTTTATTTTTAACGACCGCCTTATAAACAAGAACAGGTTCAACTACAACGGGTTTAGGTTTTGGAGGATCAGGAGTGTATTCAGGTTGTTTTACAATAACCGGAACGGGGTTACTAGGAGGATTTGTTTGAACAACTGGTTTTGGCGGCTCAACACGTGGATTCGGAGTAGGTTCTTTTGGTTTCGGCTTGGCAGCCTCTTTGTCTTTCTTCTGTGATTCGGTAGCCGTTTGCGTATAATCCTTATCAAAATTAAAATCCCCGTCAATTCCATTGTATTTAATTTTACCTACAGGCTGAGTATAGGTCACAATTTTGTCTTCAGGCTGCATCTCCAGACCAACTTCAGCAGTAAATTTTGCGAAATCTTCTTTTTCTCTTCCATTAGGAACAACAGTATTAATAATTACTTGCTTAGTAATATGGCCGGGTTTAGTAAACGTAAAAATAAAATTGGAGCCCAATTCAAGGTCAATAAAATATTTCCCTTTACTGGGATCAATAACACGATAAGGTTTTCCATCACGTGTAATTGAAATTAGCGAGTTGTCCAAACCGCCTTGCTGGACAGAAAACTTCAGTTTGATGCTAAACAAAGGACCGGTCTGAGCAAATATTTCAGAAGAAAAGAACAGCAAAAGAATGCCAATAAGTATATTGACAGGTTTAATCGAACAGTTGCTGTTGGTGGAATTTTTCATAATCTTAATCAAAATTAATCAAATAATTGCTACCGAAAATCTTATAATTTATAGTGTTTTAAACGTAACTTTGTGTATAAACTATACAATTATGAGTATCGACTTACAAACACTTTGCCAAGAAGTTTGCCTGTTGTCCAAAGAGGTTGGTGTTTTTATCCGATCGGAGCGGGACAAATTCAGCTCTGAAAAGGTAGAAGTAAAAGGAAAAAACGACTTTGTCTCTTATGTCGACAAAACATCTGAAAAACGCATTATTGATAAATTGGCGGTTTTACTGCCCGATGCAGGATTTATAGCAGAAGAAGGAACCTCTACTAAAAAAGGAGAGATTTATAATTGGATCATTGATCCACTAGACGGAACTACAAATTTTATTCATGGCATACCTTGTTTTGCAATTAGTATCGCCTTAATGAGAAAAGACGAATTGGTGCTCGGAGTGATTTATGAAATTAATTTTGATGAATGCTTTTATGCCTGGGAAGGAAGTAAATCGTATTTAAACGGCAAAGAAATAAATGTTTCTGAAACGTCAAAAGTTGCCGATTCATTGTTAGCAACCGGCTTCCCATATTATGACTATAGCCGGATGGATGAATACATGGAACTCTTTAAGCACTTTATGAAAAACAGCAGAGGGCTTCGAAGATTAGGTTCTGCAGCAACGGATTTGGCTTACGTAGCCTGTGGCAGATTTGACGGATTTTATGAATACTGTCTGCAACCATGGGATGTTGCAGCAGGAGCGTTCATTGTTAAGCAAGCAGGTGGTAAGGTAACCGATTTTAAAGGCGAAGGAAACTATCTTTTCAACAGGGAAATCGTTGCAGGAAACAGTGCGTTTTTCGATGAATTTTCAGACACAGTAAAAAAACACTTCAAATAAAATGGACGAAAAAGAAAAGCCAAAGAGCACATGGGAATATATAAAAATCTACTTCCCCGATGTTTGGCAATATGTTATTGTGATCATCGTGATGATACTTGCTGCACTTTTTATTCTATAAAAAAAGTAGTTGCAGCAGTCAGACTTTAAAAAAAGGAGAATAGGCATGAAGAAATCCGTATTTAATTCACATCAAATTAAATTCGTAATCGACCTGACAAAAAATTAAAAAGTAAATAATATCTATTCGTTCTCGAAATAAAGAAAAAGTAGTCAAAAAAGGAAAATAATTCTTCAATAACTACTTCCTCTTGATCAGCCACAATCCTAAGAAGGTAATAAAACCATTCAGAATGATCATTTCAAATCCGAATTTATATCCATTTAACAATTCCTTTGAAAAACTATTTAGTGAATAACAGATAACAGGAGAAATGACGCAGATAAGCGGAACCAATTTGTCTTTCACCTGTAATTTTGTAAATAAACCAAACGCATACAATCCAAGCAAAGGACCATAGGTATATCCCGCCCATGTGAACAATTCGTTAATTACCGCATCATTATTTATGAGTTTAAAAATAATAATCACAACAAAAAGAATACTTGCAAAAGCAATGTGAACGCGATGACGTATTTTTGTTTTTTCATCTTCCGTTTTTGTCCCGTCTTCTTTTAAGCCTAAAAAGTCCAGACAAAAAACGCTGGTTAAAGCAGTTAATGCTCCATCAGCGCTAGGATAGGCAGCGGAAATCAATCCAAGAATAAAGAAAATACCTGATAATGTTCCAAAATGATGTAAGGCAACAGTAGGAAAAACCGTATCTGAAATGATCTTTCCTTTTGCATCCACCATCAATGGAATACTTTCCTGATTTGAATAGATATAAAGTAATGCGCCTAGTACAAGAAATAAAATATTTACGATCAATAAAATACCACTAAACGTCAGCACATTTTTTTGAGCATCACCCAATGTTTTACAGCTGATATTTTTCTGCATCATCTCCTGATCCAAACCTGTCATGGCGATAGCGATGAACATTCCCCCAAAAAATTGCTTCGGAAAGAATGATTTTGGTTGCCAATCATCAAAAAATGTTTTAGAATATTGACTTTCGGAAATCTTATGGTACACATCTGAAATACTTAAATTCATATCCTGCATTATAAAAACAATTGACAGAACAACAGAGACGATCATAAAGGTTGTTTGGAGAGTATCGGTATATACAATTGTTTTTACTCCACCTTGGTAAGTGTAAAGCAAGATCAGAAGAATAAAAACGGCTACAGTCAGAAAAAACGGAACATGCATATCATCAAAAACGAACTCCTGCAAAACATTCACAACAATGTACATCCTGAATGCGGCTCCAACAACACGTGAAAATATAAAAAAAAGAGCACCGGTTTTATAAGAATAATTACCAAAACGCTGCTTTAGATAACTGTAAATAGAAGTGAGATTGAGACGATAATAAAGAGGCAAAAGCACATATGCGATCACAACATACCCTACCAAATAACCTAAAATAACCTGTAAATATCCAAACTGAGCAGTACCAACGGCTCCCGGAACAGATATAAAAGTGACTCCGGAAAGAGATGCCCCGATCATACCATATGCAACCAGATACCATTTAGATGAACGATTACCTACGTAATAGCTTTCATTATTCGCCCCTTTTGATGTCCACCAAGTTACATAGAATAACAACAATGAGTAGGCGAATACACAGATCAGAATGACAGATGAAGACATAGTTGTTTCGGATTTTAATTAAATGGCAGAAGAAATTCCTCAGCTATAACAAAGAAAAAGAAATAATAGCATTATTCCACCTCGTTCATTTTTTGTATATTAACAAAGTTTTTCACACTGCTAAAATGATAACACAAAGGCGTTTTTCTAAAATTTCGATATTTTTGTTAATTACAATTGGATTCACTTTTTTGATCAGCGCTTTTAAAACAAAGAACGTTAACGGGAATGATTTAAAAATTGAACAGAAAAGAACAAAATCAGGATACAACTACACGATATTTTATAAAAATAATTTTAAATTGGACGTTTCACTGACACGACCAAAAAAAACAGACAATAACATTCTACTTTGCTTTCCGGGGGCGTATACCGATCTGGGAAACTATTCTGTAGACGGTCTTTTCATTAATAATGGGATTGTATTAAACAAAAACAAAGTGAATCATTCTCTTGGAGGTGCCATCAAAATAATCAATGGTGAATGTGAAATTTTCCCAACCAACAAAGGAAAACTGTTGAGCGATTCTATCATCAACTTTGTGGTTTCCCAAAAAGGTTCTTTATTTCAGCAGATTCAAATGATTGAAAAAGGTAAAGGGGCAAAATATAAAGATATTAAACTATTCCAGCGAAGGGCAATCGTAAAATTAAAAGGCAACAAAACAGCAGTGATAGAATCATACGAAAACATTACACTATCAACATTTACAAACGACCTTCTTGAGCTTGGCGTAACGGATGCATTATACACAGATATGGGAGCCTGGGATGAAGGTTGGTATAAAAACCCAAGCGATAATATCATTGTTACAATAGGAAGAATGAAAACACAAACCGATAAACAATGCAACTGGGTTGTGTTTAAGATGAAGTAATTTATGTGTGGGATAACAGGAATATTTGCATTTAATGAAAATGGTAAGCAGCATTTACAAAAAGTAACTGCAGCTACGCAAACGTTGATCAAACGCGGTCCGGATGGCGAAGGATTTTTCTTTGACAACAACATAGCACTCGGGCATAGAAGACTATCCATAATTGATACTTCTGCTTCTGCAACCCAGCCTTTTACAGACCAATCCGAGAGATATACAATTGTTTTTAACGGTGAAATCTTTAACTACAAACAGCTCCGCAATCAACTCGAAGCGAAAGGAATTCAATTTAAATCACAAAGCGACACAGAAGTACTGCTGCAGCTTTTTATTGTTTACAAAGAAAAATGTCTGGAACAATTAGATGGCGAATTTGCATTTGCAATTTTCGACAAATCAACAGATGAACTATTTTTGGCTCGTGACCGATTTGGAATCAAACCACTATATTATCACATTGATGCTGAACGATTCACATTTGCCTCAGAAATAAAAGCATTGATAGCATTTGATATACCCAAAGTCATAGATAAAACATCCTTACAATTATATTTTCATTTAAATTACATTCCTGGCCCCCACTCTATTTTTGAAAACGTAAAAAAAATTGAAGCCGGGACGTTTATAAAATTGGGATTAAGGGGAATAAAGGAGCAAAAAAAATATTATTTCATTCCACTTTCTGATCAAACTAAAAACAAAATAAATTACGAATCGTCACTAAAAAAATTCAGAGAACTACTTGAATCTTCTGTTCAAAACCGAATGATCTCGGACGTTCCGTTGGGAACATTTTTAAGCGGGGGGATCGACTCTTCAATTATCACCGCAATCGCATCGCAGCAAACAAAACATTTAAATTCGTTTTCTATAGGCTTTAAAGATGAGCCACTTTTTGACGAAACACGGTTTGCTGAATTACTGGCAAAAAAATACAATACAAATCATACCGTATTTCAATTAAGTAACGATGATTTGTTTGCAAATCTGCAACAGGTACTTGACTATACAGATGAGCCTTTTGCCGACTCTTCTGCATTGGCGGTTAACATATTGAGCATGCACACAAAAAAACACGTAACTGTTGCTCTCTCCGGTGATGGTGCGGATGAACTGTTTGCGGGTTATAACAAGCATGCCGCTGAATTAAAAGCAAGAACAGGAGGAATAAAGGCTAATCTGGTAAAATCATCCCATTTGTTGCTAAAAAAACTGCCAAAATCAAGGAATACAAAAACAGGAAATAAAATTCGTCAACTCGAAAAATTTGCTGAGGGAATGAAATTAAGTCCGCAGGAACGTTATTGGCAATGGGCCAAATGGTCAGGGTATTCGGGCGATCAACTTTTTTCCAAAAACTATTCATCGGATCTTAATAGCATTTCATTCGAACAAAGAAAATCGGAACTCTTAAAAGATGTTTCTTCAGATTTCAACTCTGTTTTATTGACAGACATGCATCTGGTTTTGGAGAATGATATGCTTGTAAAGGTGGATCGGATGAGTATGAGTCAGAGTTTAGAAGTAAGGGTACCTTTCCTTGATCACAAAATCGTTGATTTTGCATTCTCCTTACCTGCAGATTTTAAAATTGATACGCAGAAACGAAAAAAAATAGTGACAGATGCATTTAAGGAAATGTTGCCGGAAGAATTAATTTCCAGAAAAAAACAAGGATTTGAAGTTCCGCTTTTAAAGTGGTTCAGAACCGATTTAAAATCAATGATAACCAATGAATTACTGGAAGATAGTTTCATCGAGGAGCAAAACATTTTTAATCTGGGAGAAATTAAGACATTAAAAGCAAAATTATTTTCAAACAATCCGAATGATGCTGTTGAAAAAGTTTGGGCTTTAATTGTTTTTCAATATTGGTGGAAAAAATATTTTATTTAAAAAATAATTACAAAGTAAAAATTATCAAAATTGAAATCAGCATAAAATAACAAGAGGCGAACAACCACTCCGTTTTTGATTGAAAGCATTATGACGAAAGTATTACGTATTATTAACCGGTTTAATCTTGGAGGACCAACCTACAACGTTGCTTATTTAAGCAAATACATGTCGGATGAGTTTGAAACATTATTAGTTGGCGGTGCAAAAGATATTACAGAGGAAAGTTCAAGTTTTATAGTTGAAAATCTTGGACTAAAGCCTATTATCGTTGAGGAGATGCTGCGTGAAATTGATATAAAAAATGATTTTACAGCGTATAGAAAATTAAAAAAAATAATCAGGGAATTCAAACCCGACATTGTTCACACGCATGCCTCTAAAGCGGGTACCTTAGGCCGACTTGCGGCAGCATCCTGCGGTGTACCAATTATTGTACATACATTTCACGGGCATGTTTTTCACTCCTATTTTGGTAAATTAAAAACAACCTTTTACAAAAACATCGAGCGATATCTTGCAAAAAAATCGACAGCTATCATTGCGATAAGCGAGATACAAAAAAAAGAATTGGTTGAGATCCATAAAATTTGCACTGCCGAAAAAGTAAAGGTTATTCCTCTTGGGTTTGACCTTTCAAAATTTCATGAAAATATGGAAGTCAAACGTGAATCATTCCGGACAAAATACAACTTGGCGGAAGACGAAATTGCAATTTCAATTATAGGAAGATTGGTGCCTGTAAAAAATCACGCTTTATTTCTGGAAGCTCTAAAAATTGTTTCATCAAAAACATCAAAAAAAATACGCGCTTTTATAGTTGGCGATGGAGAAGACAGGCGGACAATTGAAGCGAAAGCGACTGAATTAAACATTAAATTTATCGATGGAACGCAAACAAAC
>JBILYL010000092.1:0-8845 GCA_044377775.1 Bacteroidia bacterium | reverse complement strand
TTGGCCGGAAGCGATATCATTGCTCTCACATCCCACAATGAGGGGACACCAGTAAGCTTAATTGAAGCTCAGGCAGCCAATAAACCAATTGTGTCAACAAATGTTGGTGGAATAGAAAATGTTGTGATCGAAAATCAAACCGCCCTCTTGTGTGAAAATAATCAGCTAATTCAATTTTCTGAAGCATTATTTCGCTTAATTGAAGATAAAAATCTGAGAAATTCGATGTCAGAAAAAGGCTGGAACCACGTAAAAGACAAATTTCATTATACCCGATTGGTAAAAGATATGGAAAACTTGTATAAGGAACTTCTAAAAAGCATGTAAAAATCAATTATGAGTAGGTTTAGAAACCTTTTTTCACAAATTAATCAATAAAAATAAGCCCTTCAGGGGCATTTTCTTTTATAATTGAAAGTAAAAGGGAGTTTCAGAATATTTTTTAACTTTGTATGTTAAAAGACAATAAACTTATATGCGTAAACTACTCTTTTTATTTGGACTAATTCTATTTTTATCTAGCTGCGGATGGATTAACCCTAGCATTATGTTGAAAACCGGCAAGGATTATCAATACGCCAAAAGCCCTGATTCGACAAAAGCATTGGATTATAAAATATCCCCGAATGATATTTTGGAATTCAGTATGTACTCCAATGACGGATTCAAATTGGTGGATTTAACATCATTAAACAGCGCGAATATGGGGTATCGATTTGAATCAAATATTCAATACTTAGTGGAATCTGACGGAAGTGCAAAACTGCCTGTATTAGGCAGAATAAAACTAATCGGTTATACGATCAGAGAGGCGGAAAGCTTATTAGAAGAAAAGTATGCCAGCTTCTACGTAAGACCATATGTAATCATGTCTGTGTCAAATAAGCGCGTTATTGTTTTCCCCGGAAGTGCGGGTGATGCAAAAGTAATTCCTCTTCAAAACAACAATACCACTTTAATTGAAGCACTTGCCCTTGCAGGAGGTATCGCTGATGATGGAAAGGCAAGAATGGTTAAGTTGATCAGACAAAACAACGATAAACATGACGTTTTTTTGATTGATCTTTCTAAAATAGAAGGAATCAAGCAAGGAAGCATGGTTTTGCAGGCAAATGATATCATTTATGTTGAACCACGTAAAAAATATGCAAGTCGTTTTGTGCAGGAAGCAGCACCAATTATAAGCATTTTAACAAGTGCATTTGTACTATTTACTTACTCAAAAGCCATTTCAAAATAACTCAATCCTGACAAACAAAAATGCTACAGGAAGATATATCAAAAACGAACGATAACTTTGAGCGCTATAAAGAGCGGATCTCCAATTTTAGCGGTGAATTTGAATTAGGATTATTTTTATTTATCGCTCGAAAAAGTCTGATTTGGATTTGTTTATTTTTTGTCATCGCATTTGTTGGTGCCAAAATATATCTGCGATATACTCCACCTGTATATGAATCAGCTAGTGTGATTCAGGTTCAGACAAGCAATCAAGCTAATAAATTACTGAATGTAGAAAATCTATATGGGGCGGAAAACACAAATGGATTGGCAGAAGCTGTTGAACTTTTGCGGTCAAAGGTATTCCTCAAACGTGTTTTATCAAAATTACCTCTGGCTATCAGTTATTATACTGAGGGAACTTTACTTAACAATGAGCTTTACACCAGCAGTCCGTTTAATGTGGAAGTCAAGTACAAGAACAATTCTATTCTGGGCACAAAGATATATGTCGCAGTCAATAGCAACATAAGTGGGGTTGTAAATTTCTCAAAAGATGGACAAAACTATTCGGAGAACTTCACAGCTGGAAAATGGCTGCACTTCCCACAATTTGATCTCAAAATTTTAATTAATAATTATTCAGATATTCTGAGGCAACAAAATGCTGTAAAAGAAAACGCATATTATTTCACAATCAACGACACGAACTCATTGGTCAATAATTACTTTTCTTTTCTTGAAGTTAAATTGCTTAACGAGGAAGCAAAAACAATATCAATTTCGTTAAAAGATTTCAATCCTAAAAAAGCTACCGATATCGTAACATCCATGACAGAAGAGTATACCTCATTTGATATCGAACGTAAAGGAGAAAGTTCCAATAGTGTCATAGAATTCATCGACCAGCAATTGGATGTTGTTTACGAACAATTAAAAGCATCAGAAAACTCGATTCAACTTTTCAAAAAAGAGAACAAAGTAACGGAGGATGCTGATCTGAAAAACACAAATACAATTCGATTGAATGGACTACAGGATAAGATCATTGCATTAGAATTGGAAGAAAACGTTTTAAACAAAATAGAAAACGACATCAATAAATCAAAAAGTATTGACTCCTATAGTTTATTGGCAATGTTGGCTGGAACAGAGACAGAAAAAAACATCAGCGATGTTATCTCAGAATTGCACCGTCTACTCATTCAGAAAGAAGAAATGCTCTATCAGGTCACGCCCGGCAGTGAAGCGATAAAAGCTATTGATTTCCAAATTAATATTCAGAAAAAATTATTAAAAGAAAGTATTAAATCGGTTCGCATAAATCAAAAACTACGAAAACAAGAACTGCAAAAAAAAGCGGATCAATTTGCCGAGACATTTAAACTTCCTGTAAATGAAATTGAATACTCTCGTCTCCAGCGATTATTCTCTATCAATGAAAAATACTACACCCTTCTTTTAGAAAAGAAGACTGAATTTTCAATTTCAAAAGCAGGTTTTGTTTCCCAAAATATTATCCTTGAAAAAGCATATAGCAGCCAAAGCCCTGTCTCTCCAAACAGAAAGATCACCTATATTTCCTATCTTTTAGTTGCATTTTTATTAAGTTTATTTTTGATTCTTTTCCGTTATTTATCTCACAATGAAATTAATTCATTGAACGAAATCACCAAATATACAAATGCTTCTATAAGCATTTTAGGAATCATACCGAAGTGTAAACAAGTTATTCCTGTTTCTCAATTATTAGTAGATAAAAGTCCGAAATCACTAATTGCTGAAGCATTCAGATCTGTAAGAACAAACTTGCAGTTTATTTCAAATTCTCCCGGTCCCAAAACAATTGCATTGACTTCCACTATTTCGGGTGAAGGAAAAACCTTTGTTGCAATCAACTTAGCGGGTATCATTGCTTTTTCAGGCAAGAAAGTCGTTATCATCGATTTGGATATGCGTAAGCCAAAAATTCACATTGGATTTAATGCCGGCAATTCAAAAGGGATGAGCACATTGCTGATTGGAAAAGGTGAAGTTACAGATGCAATTCAACATAGCAGCTTAGAGAATTTAGACTTCATTACAGCAGGCCCAATTCCTCCAAATCCTTCGGAGTTGATTATAAGTGACAAAATGGATGAAATTCTTGCTCAACTTAAAACCATTTATGATATCATTATTATCGACAACCCTCCTGTTGGTCTTGTGAGTGATGGTATTTCAATGATTCAAAAAGCTGATTACCCAATTTATATTTTCAGAGCAGAATATTCTAAACGCAACTTTATTCAAAATGTGGATAGGCTATTCAATGAAGTGAACATAAAAAAACTATCTGTTATTCTAAATGGTGTAGATATAGAACGAAAAAGTTATGGATATAATTACGGTTATGGATACGGGTACGGATATGGTTACGGATATGGTTATTATGACGAAGGAACAAAATCAAGTACTAAAAAATCTTTTTTAAAAAAATAACAAGATCATTTCTATGGATGTTATAACTACTCCGATCCCTGACTTATTAATCATTCAACCAAAAGTATTTGAAGATGAAAGAGGTTATTTTTACGAATCATACAGCAAGGCTTCATTTGAAAAACATGGTATTTTTGCGGATTTTGTTCAAGACAACCAATCACTTTCTCAAAAAGGAGTTTTAAGGGGATTACATTTTCAAAATCCTCCATTTGCACAAGGAAAATTAGTACGTGCAATAAAAGGGGCAATATTAGATGTGGCAGTAGATTTGAGAAAAAATTCCGAGACATATGGACGACATTTTGACATTGAATTGAATGAGAAAAATAAAACAATGCTATGGATTCCTCCGGGATTCGCTCATGGCTTTTTAACACTGACTAATGATACGATATTTTCCTACAAATGTTCAAATATTTACAACAAGGAATCAGAAGACAGCATCGATTGGAATGATCCTACTCTTGGTATTAATTGGGGAATTATAGATCCAATTTTGTCAGAAAAAGATAAAAAAGCTAAGACTTTTATTGAATTTAAAAGTTTGTTTTAAAAAAAAAACTTTTCCTTTTTTTGATAAATAATCTCCTTTTACAATAATAATTTAAATTGAATTAAGTACATTTTCTGACGACACATTATGAAGCATAGTATTTACTTATTGATCATTTATTTAAGCTATTTTCTGGGCACTGTCCTATTATCTTTTTTGATTAATGGTTTGTTTCTGAAATTTGCATCAAATTTGGGAATCAGAAACACATCCGAAACAATAATCAGGTGGAGTCCGGCATCGAAACCTTCATTGGGTGGAATTTCATTCTATTTGATATTTCTCATTTCTATCACAAGCTATCCGATCTTTTTTGAACAGACGACTGTTTTGATAAACAAACAAATATTAGGAATGCTTGCAGCCTGTACTCTAGCTTTTTTACTTGGCCTGTCGGACGATGCATATAATACCAAACCGCTTTTAAAGCTTATTATTCAAATTTGTTGCGCTTTGATTTTAGTCTCTACAGGAACCTATATTTCTATCTTTTCAAATATTTATTTCAACTACGCATTGTCTTTATTCTGGATTGTTGCATTGATGAATTCCATTAACATGCTTGACAACATGGATGCGATCACTACCATTGTATCTATTACGATTATTATGAGTGCATTATTTATAATTTATATTAATAAAAGCGGACATACTATAAATACTATCATTTTAATAGGCATGATGGCTGCATTAATTGGATTTTTGTTTTACAACTGGCATCCTGCAAAAATGTTTATGGGAGATACCGGAAGTCAGTTCTTAGGCTTGTTCCTTGCAGCAATGGGAATTAAATACTTTTGGAATACACCGGATGTAAATGGAAGTTTAATACAATCAAAACAATTTTTTGTAACAATTCTTACCTTCGCGATCCCAATTATCGATACAACCGCAGTTGTAATAAATCGTCTTAGAAGTGGCAAATCCCCATTTATTGGTGGTAAAGATCACACAACTCACAGTTTCTTTTTTATGGGGGTAACAGAAAAAAGGATCGCCCTACTGTATGCTGGGATTGCATTTATTTCAATGTTTTTCAATTATTTGATCATAACTTATATTAAAGATTGGAATTATGTTCACATTATCTTATTCTCCATTTATTTTATGCTGCTGTTCCGTTTTCTATACTTACCTACGCTAAGAAATATTAAGAAATGAAAACATTAAATAACATTCTTTTTTTTTTAAAGTCTTCTAAAAAATATTTTATTGCTTTTAGTGCAGTGCTTCTTTTAATAAGTATCGTTAAATTATTTTCATATTCCTTCACCGATAACCTATCTGACTCAGCTTACGAGAATTATTTTAATGCCAGCTACAAAACGTTCAGTATCCGTGTCCCTAAAAATTTAAATTTTGCAGGCGAAAAAACACCCATCACCGACTTTAGTGTTAAAGAGTCTGCAGAAAAAGAACTTGTGGTAAATACCTATTGGCAATCACAATCACTATTATTGCACAAACGGGCTAACCGGTGGTTTCCGATTATCGAACCGATTTTGAAAAAAAATGATATTCCTGAAGACTTCAAATACATCGCTTTAATTGAAAGTCAATTAACCAACGCTGTTTCTCCACAAGGGGCAACAGGATTTTGGCAAATAATAGAATCTACCGGATTAAGCTATGGAATGGAAATTAACGAAGAGGTTGATGAAAGATATCACGTTGTAAAGTCAACTGAAGCAGCCTGCAAATATTTTAAAGAAGCTTATAAAATATTTAACAACTGGACATTAGTAGCTGCATCCTATAACTTAGGAATGGGGGGCGTTCAAGGACAATTAAACAAACAGAAAGTGAAAAGTTATTACGATCTGGCTTTAACCGAAGAAACTGCACGTTATGTATACAGGATACTTGCGATGAAAGAAATTATTTCAAGACCAAAAGTATATGGTTATCTTCTCCGGAAAAAAGACCTTTATCCGCCACTTTCCACAAAAAAAATAACTATTGATACAACAATTCACAATTTAGCTGATTTTGCTATCACTCAAGGAATAAATTACAAAATTTTAAAACTATTTAATCCATGGCTAAGAACAAATTCATTGAAGAACGAAAGCAAAAAAAAGTACGTTATTGAAATCCCCAAGGGAACAATGAATATTTACGATATGGATGGGAATTATGACGGCAGCAATAAATTAACGTCAAAAGATTCTGTTAACTTAATGACAACGACACCACTATCAAAAGACTCGCTAAATACAGAGCAAAAAGTGAGCGAATAAAATGGGCATAAAAAGTCTTCTATCATTCATTCTGATTTTTTTATATACCCAATCCCCCTTTTTACTTCCGATTCAAAAGAATAACCGAAAAGAAATCTCAGAAATCCAATTAACCGAAATTGGGAAATATGGCATATTAAGAAAATCAAGAAAAAATATTCCGGCCCATCTCCATACAGGAATTGACATTATCAGACCGAACAAAAACTATCGGAATGAACCGATCTTTTCTATTGCAGAAGGAATCGTAATAAGCAAAAGAACAGATGGCCCATATGCGCAAATTATTATAGAACATACTATTGATAATAAAATATTTTGGACCGTATATGAGCACATTGCAGGTATAATGGTTAATTTGAATGATCTGGTTTCAAACGATCGCCCTATCGCCAGATTTATGAATAAGGAAGAATTAAATAAATACGGTTGGCAATTTGATCATTTTCATCTCGAAATCCTCAAGATAAAACCTGCAAAACTCGTTCCCGATAAAAGATTTCCGGAAAGGCGGTTTAAATCATTCACATTAATCTGCCAAGATACAGAAGAGTTGAAAAAATACTATGAAAACCCTATCGGATTCTTGAAAGAAAACCTCCATTAAATTAATGTAATCAACTTGTTCTTAATTGATTGTTCCTTACCTTTGCAAAAAGGGGAAATACAGAATTAGATCATTTAATATAAAATATTCATCTGAATGTCGAGTGAAAGCATTAGTGAAATAGATTACCTGGAAGTTATAGGGGCGCGTGCCCACAATCTAAAGAATATTGATGTAATTATCCCACGCAATAAATTAGTTGTGATTACCGGATTAAGCGGGAGTGGCAAATCATCCCTCGCTTTCGACACTATTTACGCTGAAGGGCAAAGACGTTATATTGAAAGTTTTTCTGCTTACGCCAGACAATTTCTGGGGAATATGGAAAGACCGGATGTTGACAAAATCACGGGATTAAGTCCGGTTATAGCCATTGAACAAAAAACTGTCAATAAAAATCCCCGATCCACTGTCGGTACAATTACAGAAATTTATGACTTTTTGCGTTTGCTCTTCGCTAGGGCTTCGGATGCCTATTCCTATGCTACAGGAGAAAAGATGGTTCGCTATTCGGATGATCAGATCATTCAGTTGATTCTCGAAAAATTTCAAGGTGAAAAAATATTAATATTGGCTCCTGTTGTAAAAGGAAGAAAAGGACATTACCGAGAATTATTTGAGCAAATAAAAAAGTGGGGATATTTACGTGTACGAATAGATGGCAAAGTTGTTGAACTTACAAGCCGGATCCAACTTGACCGATATAAAGTACATGATATTGAAATTGTAATCGATCGCTTGGAAGTTACTACAGATGCTCGTCCACGGATTTCCGAATCGATGCAACTGGCAATGAAGCAAGGAAAAGGAATCATTATGGTTCAACCTTTTAAAACAGGTAAATTTGAAGAAGAATATGGAAAAGTAGAATACTACAGCCGGCATTTAATGTGTCCGACTTCAGGTATTTCTTATGATGAGCCCCAGCCAAATCTATTTTCATTCAATTCCCCATATGGAGCCTGCCCGAAATGCACAGGACTTGGAATGATCTCAGAAGTTGATATCAATAAAATTATTCCAGATAAAAAATCATCCATTCGCAAAGGAGCTATTGCGCCCATCGGGGCTCACAAATCAACATGGATATTCAAACAATTAGAAGCAATCGGAGATAAATATGATTTCACGTTAGACACTCCGATCGAAGACATTTCTGATGAAGCAATCAATACAATACTTTTCGGTTCAGATGAGGTATTTAAAATAAAACAATTTACCGAAAGTGCAGCAACCAGCTATAGCATAGCATTTGAAGGAATTGCAAACTTTATCATTAAACAAAACGATGAACAAAGCTCTCCTACAACAGAAAAGTGGATACAGGGATTTATGAACAAAGTTCCTTGCTCTAAATGTGGTGGAACCAAACTAAAGAAGGAATCGCTTCATTTTAAGATCGACAATAAAAACATTGCAGAACTTTCCGAAATGGGAATTACTGAATTAAATCAATGGTTTAAAAACATTGAGAAACGCTTAAATACAAAACAAAACACAATAGCCAAAGAGGTTTTGAAAGAAATCAGAACTCGTATTTCTTTTTTATTGGATGTAGGACTTGACTATCTTTCGCTCAACAGAAGCTCCCGGACACTATCCGGTGGAGAAGCACAACGCATTCGCTTAGCTACCCAGATAGGCTCTCAGCTTGTTGGTGTATTGTATATTTTAGATGAACCAAGTATTGGTTTACATCAACGGGACAATGTTCGCTTGATAAATGCATTAAAAAACCTG
>JBILYL010000009.1:0-22279 GCA_044377775.1 Bacteroidia bacterium | reverse complement strand
TATTTTTCGATACTGCTTACTATTAATATTATTAAATGCATGTTTTTTTGTTTCATTTTGGGATACTGATTCCCATATCGGGATTGTTTTTCTTTGAGTTGCTCTTAACTATTTGATATTGATTGCATTAGGTTGGGCGCAATTTTAGTTAAACAAAAAAATACTTGACAAAAGGAAGAATGTAAATTAAGGATATAAATGTTAAACAATTTTTTACATTAATTAATATGGGAGCAAAAGACACAAAAATCTGTATTTTCAATAGAAGAAGCAGTTTAAACGGGTTAATTTTTTTCTTTCTAATCTTCTTTGTTTCTTATTTGAAAGCAGAAGATTCAGATAGCATCAGCAAATCAGGGGCAACAATAATTGCTGACACATCGGGACCATCCATTTCGAATTTATCAAAAAATTTGAATTTGGGTGTTGAAGAACTTGAAAAAATAAGACATGAAGAGATCATGAGCTATGTTTATATGGCGCTTGGTTTTTTGGTTGTAATTTTTATCGCTTGGTTTACAACTGTACTTGCAAAAAAACAAAAGAACAAAGAACTTGAAATAAGAGCTAGCCGCATCCGGAATACCAACTTAAAACTTCATCATCCAAGAAGAAGGTAATTAATTGACCTTTTCGCCCTTTTTGTAGGTGGTTTCCATCATAATGTTGCCGTTCTTGTCATAATATGTCCATTTCCCATTTGGCTTACTATCGGTTCTTAAGCCTTTTTTATCTTTCACCAAACTATAAGATGTTGTACTTTTTATTTTAGCATCCTCGTACCAGGAACTACAGTCTCCACTTAATTTTCCATCTTTAAAGGTTTGTTCCATAGATTTCACTCCTGTTTCATAGTAATATGTCCACAGACCATTTTGTTTTTCATCTATGTAATCACCCTCCATATCCTTGAATCCGTATGGAGTCCAAAAAATCCAATGACCTTCTTTCTGACCGGATTTATAGGCACCTTCTTCTTTTACTTTGCCATTGTCATAATAATATTTCCAATTCCCTGTTTTGCATGTGGCTGAGTCTTTTTTTGATTTGTCTTTGTAGGTATATTTCAATGTTATTTGCCGATCTTCTGTAGAATAGAATCCTTCATAATTCCTATTTTTATTCGGGAACCATGCCTTCCAGCTCCCATCCATTTTACCCTGTTTAAAATGGCCTTCATTTTTCATTACACCATTATCAAACCAGGAGTACCATGTACCTTCTTCTTTCCCGTTTATGTATTTTCCTTCTTCCAGTTTTTGTCCTGTTTCATACCACGTAGTCCATATATCGGTCTTTAGGTTTTCTTTGTATAAACCTTGTTTCCATTTGTTTCCATCGTTGTATAAATAGGTCCAAAGGCTATCCATTAGGTCATTTTTATAAAATCCTTCCGATTCTTTTGCTCCATTATTATACCAATACATCCATTTGCCTGAACGAAGATTGTCGGAAAGTGTTCCTTCAATCTGCATGTTGCCCTTTTCGTTGTAAAACTTCCAATAGCCGTTTTTTTTGTCATTTACAAAAGGCCCTTCGCTTTTCACAATACCACTGATAAACCAGTTAGTACACTTTCCGTTCTTTTTGCCTTTTTGGTAGCTAACTACAAAGTCTTTTTCACCCGTTGGCATATAAAACATCCAATCCCCATCCATTCTCCCCTCTTTGTAGCTTCCATCTCCTTTTTTCTTTCCGTTGTCATAAGCAAGCGTAAATTTTCCGTTACCATTTTTGATAGGTTGTTCCCCATTTTCAAACCAGAGATTCATCAAAAGAACTTCTGTGTTTTCATATTGTAATTCTTGTTTTGGTTTACCGCTTCTATAGAAATCTTTCCAAAGACCGCTCTCTTTATCGTTTTTGTATTGCCCTTCTTTTTGCTTATTTCCGTTAGAATACCAACCGGTATATTTTCCTTCAGCTAAATTTTTCGTAAAATTTCCTTCACTTTCTTTTTGCCCGTTCTGGTAATAATAGATCCAGACACCTTCTTTTTTCCCGGCTTTATAATTTTCAGTGCTTTTTAGTTTCCCGGATTCATACCAGCCTGTCCAGGTGCTATCGGGTTTATCATCTTTGAAAAAAGTTTCCTGAGCTTTGTTTCCATTGATATACCAGTATTTCCAACAGCCATCTTTTTTGCCGGCAATATAATTTTCTTCTGCTTTCGGTTTTTTTCCTGCATAGTAGCTGATAAATTTCCCGTTTTCTTTTCCTTTTGAAAAAAGACCCTCTTTTGCTATATCACCACTTTCGTACCAGGCAGTAAATTTACCATCCTGCATTCCGTCCTTCATTTGTTGTTCACTCTTTTTCTTTGTTTGAGCTATATCCCAGAATTCGCTTGCCAGCTGGGACAAAGAGCTGTTTGTAATGAAAAGTAATAATGCAATAAAAATAGTTTTTTTCATTTCTAAATAGAATATAGATGTATAACGTATAAATTGAAAATTGTTATAAAAATTTAAAATTAGTTTTCTGAAAAGTTATGTTGTTCCCCTTTATTCAAAAGAAAAAAAAGAAAATTGAGTTACTCAATTTTCTTTTTTTCTTTTGTTTGTATATGTTGAATTAGTTTGTTTCCAATACTTTTAATAACTCATCCAACTTCGGAGTCAAAATAATTTCTGTTCTTCGGTTTTTCTTGCGGGCATCAGCTGTTTTTGAAGGATCTATCGGGAAATATTCTCCTCTGCCTGATGCCGTCAAGCGTTTTGGATCAACCGAGCTGTTTTTGGTAATGATCTTAACTATTGAGGTAGCACGAATAACACTTAAGTCCCAATTGTCTTTTATTTCACCTTTCCCAACCATCGGAACATCATCTGTATGTCCTTCAATCATTACGTTGATGTCGGTGTTTTGTTCTAATACTTTAGCTACTTTTTTTAATGCATCTACTCCTTTTGATTCAACCGTTGTGCTTCCTGAAGCAAACAGAAGACTTTCGTCCATCGAAACATACACTTTACCATTTTTTTGAGTGATGGTCAAGCCTTTGCCTTCAAAACCAAGCAAAGCATCAGATAATTTTTTCTTTAATTCGTTTGATGCATCGTCTTTTCTCTTCAGAATATCTTCTAGTTCAGCAACACGTGCCTCACGCTTTTTTAATTCAGCGTTTAATTCATCCAGACTTTTCTTTTGAGCATTCAACTGTGCTTCTAAAAGCTTCAGTTCATCCTGTTTTTTCAAAAGTTGCTCTTGAGTAAGTTGGAGTTCTCCGGAAATTTTTTTGGTATCGGCTAAATTACCTTCCAATAAACGGTTGTATTTGTCAAGAAGTTGTTCGTTGATCTGATTTAATTTATCGTATTTCGACACTAATGTGCGGTAGCTGGTACCCAAAACGGACGTATCTTTCTGTAATCCAATGATCATTTTTTTGTCGTCTGCAATCAGCTGAGTTGCTTCTGTAAGCTTGGTGCTGCATTCCATAGAACTTGTTTTTAAAGCAGCAAGTTCTTTTTCAGTGCTTTCTCTCTTTGCTTGTTCTTCTTCAAGCTTACGCTGAGGAACACATGAAAACATTCCGCAGGTAAGGGTAATAATTAATCCATATTTTAATGTGTTTTTCATTTTCCAGAGTTTAAATTTTAAACAAAATTATTGATAATCAGTAGCGGTATAACGGAGATTCAGATTCTTTATCCACATAAAGAAGCAAACTATTTGTTAATAATTATGAAATGGGGGATAATAAAAAACGCCATTCTGAAAGTTCAGAATGGCGTTTTTTAATACAACTTAAATTATTTTTTTGCTTCAGATTTTTCCTCCTTCGGCTGGATATAAACACGAGTCATGTCGCGGTATTCCATTGCATTTGCAGGGAAGTTTTTTACGTTCATTTGAACTAAACGGTAGTTTTCATCATAGAAGATAGGCATAATCGCGCCATCATCAATTGCTTGTTGATCAGCCTGACGGTATAAATCAAAACGTTTTTTGTCATCAACTTCCTGCATTGCAGTTGAAAATAAGGAGTCAAATCTTACGCTTTTATAACGAACAGTATTTAAAAATGATTTGTCAGATAGTTTTTCAGGAATATGTTTACTGTATAGCAAAGTAAGGAATGTTTCAGGATCGGGGTAATCCGCAGTCCAACCTGATCTCCAGAATTGTGCTTTACCTGTTTCAAGGCTTTCCAAGTGCTCTGCGAAAGGCATTACATTGATCTCAACATCGATATTCAGATTTTCTTTCAGCATTTTTTGGATAACTTCAGCTGTTTGAATGTTTCTGTCGCCACCACCGCTATTGATTTGCAATGTTAATTTCGGGAATCCTTTCCCATCAGGATAACCCGCAGTCGCCAGATACTTACGGGCTTTATCGATATCAAATGTATATCCTTTTAATGCTTTTGAATCATAATCTTTAAATGATGGAGGAACTATACCGTAATTTCCCGGTACACCTTCACCTTGTAAAGTATAGTTCACAATTTTCTCACGGTCTATAGCATAGTTGAAAGCCAAACGAACTTCTTTTTTGTCAAAAATATTGCTTTGGTGTTGGAAGCCATAGTAAAAGGTACTCATTGCCGGAACAACCTGCATTTCGAAAGGAGCGTTTCCTTCCTTAGCACTTCCAAGTTCTCCCAGGATATCCGGGATCATTTCAATTGGCAAACGGAAGATCATATCCAGATTTCCTCTTTTAAATTCCAATAATTCTGATTTCTTTTCTTTTATGAATGTGTATTTCACCGCATCAAGATAAGGCAACTGATTACCGAATTCATCAACATTCCAATAGTTTTCGTTACGTTCTAGGATTACTGCTTCACCCTCTTTGATACTTTTTACCTGGAAAGGACCTGTTCCAACGCATTTAACACGCATATCAACGGCATACTTCTCTAATGCTTCCTGAGGATAGATCCAACAGCCTGGAGTACTTAAAATGTTTAGAAATCCAGCGAAAGGGTGAAGCAAATTGATTTGAATAGTATAATCATCAATTGCTTTAATACCTGAAACACCTCCTATTAAAGGTTTTTTATCGATTGTAGATTGAAAATATTCATTTGCACCAATAACACGATCCTTGAAAGTGTTTCCAAATTGTTGATTTTCAGGACTTGAAGTACAAAGTTTTTCGAAACAGTAAATAAAGTCTTTGGCAGTTACTTCGCGTCCTTTGCCGTCAGAAAAGCAAGGGTCATCATGAAATTTTACACCTTTACGCAAATGAAAAGTCCATTGACTTGCGTCAGCATTTTTCTCCCATTTTTCAGCCAAACAAGGAACAACTGTTAAGTCGCTTTGTGAAAGTTTTACTAAGCCTTCGTAGACTTGGTTTGCTATGCGGTGAGACGTTACTTCTGTAACGTTTAAAGGGAAGAGATTTCTGAAATCTTCTACTTCATTCATTTTAAAAACACCTCCGTAAAAAACGCCACCTTTTGCTTCACGTGATGCGCCAGTATTGGTGTTTCCATTTCCGCACGATGCAAATAATCCTGCAACTCCAACAATTAATAACGAGTAAATTACTTTTTTCATATCAGTATCTTAGTAAGTATATGTTTTTTATGAAATACAAATATATAGATAATATGCAAATTACATAACGAATTGATAAAGATTTAGGACAAAAAGTGATTTATGGCTGATGAATGGCAATTTTTTATAAGTCAATTTCCAAAACGACAGGACAGTGGTCGGAGTGCTTAGCTTCGGCTAAAATAGTCGCTCTTTTCATGTTTGACTCTAAGTTTGCACTTACCAGGTTATAATCAATCCTCCAGCCCAGATTCTTAGCTCTTGAATTGGCTCTGAAACTCCACCAGCTATAGTTATGTGGCTCTTTATTGAAATGCCTGAAGCTATCAATGAAACCGTTCTTCATAAACGCATCGATCCACGCTCTTTCTTCCGGCAAAAATCCGCTACTATTGGCGTTGTTCTTAGGGTTGTGGATGTCAATTGGTTGATGGCAAATGTTGTAATCACCACAAATGATCAGTTTTGGGCGTTCTTTTTTTAATTTATCAATGTATTTTTGAAAATCATCAAGCCATTTCATCTTGAATGCTTGCCGGTCTTCACCGCTGCTCCCACTCGGATGGTAGACACTCATTACTGAAACGTCACCATAGTCGGCACGGATTACTCTTCCTTCAAAATCATATTCAGCAATCCCGCATCCATATTCGACATGATCGGGTTTTAGTTTAGTGAAAATTGCGACTCCGCTATATCCTTTTTTTTGGGCAGGATACCAAAAATGGTGATATCCGGCATTTTCAAAAATGGAAACATCCAATTGACTTGGTTCTGCTTTTAGTTCCTGTACGCATAATACATCCGGATTTGCAGCTTTAAGCCACTCCATTAAGCCTTTGCTCATTGCTGAACGGATGCCATTTAGGTTGTATGATATAATTTTTGTCATTTTAAAACGTATATAATAGGTTTGTAGGTCTTTGTTAATAATCCGAACAAATGTATAAAATGCATTTGTTCGCACATAATTTGTACTTTTAAATTTGTGATAGTGCGAAGAATAATATCGGTTTTTTTCTTTCTTTTTTTCTGTATTGGTGGTTATTCGCAATATACGGGGAACAGCCGCTTTAAACAATTTACTGCAACTTCGGACACACTTCAGCTTGATTCACTTAGTTTGGTTCCCGGATCTTTCAAATTAATGTCTTCTTCCGGAGTCTCTTTGGATACTTCCTATTTTAAAATAAATCATGCTGAGGGGATCGTTATCCTGAACCGGAAAAAAATGATGGAAAATAATATCTCTTCTGACAGCCTGCGATCGACTTACAAAACATTTCCTTATTTGTTTTCTTCTGAAACAAAACACAAAGATGTTAGTCGCATAAAACCGGATATCAACGGAAACACAAACCCTTTCAGTTATTCCATAGAATCTAAAAATGATGACATTTTTAAAATGGAGGGCTTAGATAAAAGCGGAAGTATTTCCCGCGGCATTTCATTCGGCAATAATCAGGATGTGGTGGTGAATTCAAATTTAAACCTGCAATTGTCCGGACATCTGAATAATAACGTTGATATTCTTTTGGCTGCTACGGACAATAATATCCCGATTCAGCCGGATGGAAATACACAACAATTGCAAGAGTTTGATAAAGTATTTATTCAGCTGTCAAATCAAAACACAAAATTGATTGCCGGAGATTTTCAGATGACACGGCCTTTTGGTTATTTTATGAATTTCAATAAAAAAGCACAAGGAGTAAGTTTTTCCACAACTCAAAAAGTAAATGCAGACAATAAAGATCTGAGTAAACAAGGCATTTATAAAACGGGATTAAGTGCAGCCGTTTCGCGCGGAAAATTTGCGCGAAATCAAATTCAGGGAATAGAAAACAATCAGGGACCTTATCGTTTGCGTGGTGCAGAAAATGAACCATTTATAATTATTTTGTCGGGTACTGAAAAAGTATATATCGATGGACGGCTTATGGACAGAGGACAAGAGAATGATTATGTGGTCAACTATAATACTTCTGAAATTACATTCACTGCAAAACAACTCATCACCAAGGACAAACGAATCGTGGTTGAATTTCAATATTCCGATAAGAATTATGCGCGTTCACTCATTCATTTCGCAAACGAATACGAACAAAATAAATTAAAAACACATTTGCATGTGTATTCAGAACAGGATAGCAAGAATCAACCTTTGCAGCAGGATCTTTCACCTGAACAAAAAAAGTTGCTCTCAGAAATTGGTGATACATTGTCATTGGCAGTCACTCCTAGTATCGATAGCGTGGCTTTTAACAGCGATGAGGTGTTGTATTATAAATCCGATTCAACGATCGGTACTCAATTTTTTCCTGATGTATTTATTTATAGTCCGACCAAATTATATGTGAGCAACAGTATAGTTGATAGCGCCCATTTCAGGGTAACATACAGTAATGTTGGTGCAAATAAAGGAAACTATGTTCAGGTTTTATCTAGTGCAAATGGAAAAGTGTTTCAGTGGATAATGCCAGATACGATCACAAATATTCCGAATGGAAATTATGAGCCGGTGATTCAATTGGTTACTCCAAAACAAAAACAAATGGTAACTGCCGGTTTTGATTATGAATTAAATAAATTCAGCAGAATCTCTGTTGAGGGCGCAATTAGTAAAAACGACATCAATACATTTTCCGCAGCGAATAGCGATGACGATGTAGGTTTTGGATTGAAGGTGAATTTTGATCGTGCAAAACCGTTTTCAAAAAAGCAGATTGATACTATCGCGCCATTATTGTTTCTGACAAATGTTAATTATGAGTTTGTCCAAAAATATTTTTCTCCAATCGAACGGTATAGGAGTATTGAATTTGAGCGAGATTGGAACAGAGGAAGTTTCTTGCAGGTAGATGATCAACATATTGTTGGCGCCTCTTTAGGCGTTGCTAAAAAAGGAGTTGGCGCTATTGGTTATAGGTTCAATGCATTTTTTGAAGGAGCTAATTACAATGCCAACAAACACAATGCAAATATTGCTTTATCTAAAAAGGGATTTGCGGTTCTTTATGATGGAAGTTTATTAAGTTCTGCAAGTAGTATGAACACTAATTTTTACAGACACAAAAGTGGCGTTTCGCAAAAAATCAAATGGTTTACTGTTGGATTGAAAGATGAGTTTGAACAGAATAAATTTGCCTTGAGTAAAAAGGATTCCCTTTTATCAAATAGCTATCAGTTTTGGGAATGGCAAGCCTATATGCAAAATGCAGATACTACAAAAAACAGATATGGAATAAATTATAAGCAGCGGACAGATTATGCGGTGAGAAATAATTTGGGTGCACCACGTTTGGTAAGAACAGCAGAAGCAAAAAGTGTTGGCGGTTTTCTTGATCTGATCAAAAATCCTAACAGTCAATTAAAATTAAATGCTTCATATCGTGAACTTAAAACAGATCCTTTGCTCACAAATCAAAAGCCGGACAATTCCCTGGTAGCACGTGCAGAGTATAATTTCAGGTTGTGGAAAGGATTTGTTTATTCAAGTACTTTTTATGAAATAGGTTCCGGATTAGAAATTAAAAAAGAATTTTCTTATATACTTGTTGCAGTAGGGCAAGGTGTTTATGTGTGGAACGATTATAATGAAAACGGAATTAAAGAGCTGGATGAATTTGAAATAGCTACGTTCACGAATACAGCTGATTATATTAAAGTTTACACACCCACAAGTGATTATATTAAAGTATACAGTAATCAATTCAGTCAGACGCTTACATTGAAGCCTTCCGCATTGTGGTCAAACAAGAAGGGCATCAAGAAACTTCTTTCGCGTGTTTCGGATCAGGCATCATACAGGATAGATCGTAAATCAATTGAAAATGATCTTTCGAAAGCTTACAATCCATTTTTAGCGGAGACAAATGACAGCACTTTGGTAACGCTTAATTCTTCATTCAGAAATACATTTTTTATTAATCAACTCAGTCCTGTATTTGGTTTGGACCTTACGTTTCAGGATGCGAGAAATAAAGCGTTGTTAGTAAATGGATTCGATTCGCGTGTGAACATGTTTAAAGAAGCCCGTTTGCGCTGGAACATCAGTAAAGAATTTAGTTGGAATTTGTCCTATAAAGATGGAAATAAAAAGAGCAGTTCGCAATATTTTTCTACCCGTGATTTTTCTATTTTGTATTACGAAGCAGAACCCAAGATCAGCTACCAGCCGAATACAGCTTTTCGTGCGACAGTATCTTTTCGCTATACAGAAAGAAAAAACAAGGCAGAGCTGGGTGGACAAAAAGCAGAATTACAAGATTACGGAGTGGAGCTGAAATACAATGTACTCCAAAAAGGAAGTTTAAATCTGAAAGGCAATTTTATAAAGATCAAGTTTGACGGTGTTCAAAATACTTCTCTGGCATTTGAAATGCTGGACGCTTTAAAAACCGGGCAGAACATTACCTGGGGTATTGCTTACCAGCGAACATTGTCTAACAATTTGCAGCTGAGCCTGACCTATGATGGGCGCAAATCAGAAGGCACGAAAATAATTCATACAGGTGGTGCGCAAGTAAGGGCATATTTTTAATTTTTATTTGCCGCAGTTACCCTATTTGTTTGATCAATTAAAAATGCTTTTGTTCCCGCCTTTATGTTTTTTTCTTTCATGGATAATTTAAAAGCATCCAGTTTTGTTAAATATTCCTGTGCTTTTGTAAAATCATTTAACCAGACATTTGCTTCTGATAAATTCATAAGCAGACATTCTGTAACATCTTCATCAATGCGCGCTTTTTTGTTGCTTGGGTTGCTTTCTTTCATTGCCGTCTCCCATGTTGCAACCGCTTTTCGCAAATATTCTTCTCCTTGTGCAGCTGTTTCTTTTTTACCTATTACTGCATATCCGTTTTTGGCATTGTTTAAAGCATCTTTAAAATCATTGTACATTTTTTTTTCGTTTACATATCCAACAACAACCGAACGTGTTTGTGGAACAAAACCAAAATCGCTGTTTATCATTTCGTTTATAGATTTTAAATTATCCATTACAATTTTTTCCTGGATATTCCCAATTTCATTTGCCTGTGCAGTTTTCCAGTAATTATCTAAGTCGGTTTGATTTGCAAAAAACTTAGACGTATACGCGCTAAATCCAAGAGATGGACCATAAGCTTCGTCCATAATAAATTTTCCATCCGGTTGAATTATTTTCATCTTTATGATGTGCCGGTAGTTGAACTGATTAACATAAACGGTTGAATCGACTGTTTTTCCGTCCGCTCTTTTTATCTGTTTTTTTTGGGCGGTACTTTTTGCTTCGTCTTTTTCGAATCCAGTAAGATTCAGTTGGATGATCAATGCTTTTTCGGGTAATTTAGAAAATCCTTCCAGCTTAATGTTTGTTGATGCAAGCAAATCGGTATTGAATGTTTTATCTGTTAAGGGCTCAGAAATAATTGTTTTTGATGGAAATTGAGAAGGAGGCATTTGTGGTCGGGGAGTAACAGCTTGTTGTTGAGGTGTTAATCTGAACCAGACATTTAAACTGTTTTCAAAAGAAAGCGAATCCAGTTTTCGTTTTTCCCAATATTGTTTTAAGGCAAGTTGATAATCTGTTTCAGCTTTTGCAGATACATTTTGATATTCAGCTTTTTGTTGTTCGATTTTAGATAAGTAATCGGCAACAATAAGTACCTGATAATTATTCACATCTTTATTTACAGGTTTTAAGGGTAAGCGGATGTAATCAACTTTGGTAGTTACATAATCGATGTTTTGTCCGTTTGCAGAAAATGCTAAAAGTAGAAGCAAAATACTTGTAATTTTTTTCATGTAGTTTTTTTTAGTCCTGTTTACAATTTGTTTGCCAAAAATAAAAATAAAGATTATTGAGTAATAAAAAGCATTATTTCTTCTGTTTCATCCGGCATAAGAATCATCTTTTGGTAGTGTAGCCCGAGTTTTTCCAGTAGGGCAATTGATCTTATGTTGTCTGAGTTGGTGATTCCGCAAATTGTTTTGAATCCTAATGTTGCGTTTGCATAATTTATCATTGCGGAAGCTGATTCAAAGCCATATCCAGCACCTTCATAATTTGGAAGGAATGCAAATCCGATATCAACATGTTCCAGACTTGGTCGTTTCACCAAACCACAAATACCGATTGTAATATTTTTTTCTTTCAAATTTGTCAGATAAAATCCAAACCCGAATTCTTTATAAGCAGGAGTTAGTTTCTCGTTAATATAATTACGGGCTTCTTCTATGGTTTGTAGATTTCGATCACCAATAAATTTTTTCCAGGAAGGTGTATTCAATAGTTCGAGAATAAAAGGTGCATCAGCCTGATTTATTTCAACAACAGAGAGTCGTTTGGTTTCAAATAGTTGCATGCCTTTTATTTTATAATTACTTTGAGAGAAGGGTTGTGGAAACGAGACTGTTGAAAAGGAAGGGACTGTCCATAATCAATTATCAGGACATCCAGCAACGTGATGTTTTTTATACACTGAGGTAAAAAACCCATTGCACCCGAGTAGGCGACATCGAGTTCTTTTAATCTGGTCATGCTACATATTGCAATTGGAATTTCCATTAATTCGTTTCTTCCCAAATAAAAATATTTCATATTAATTAATTTAGATAGAGAAGGTGGGAGAGATTGCAGGTCATTATTGCCAATGTATAGTTGTTCTATGTTTGTTAGTTTTCCAATGCTATCCGGCAGTGTTTTGATATCATTATAGGATAAGAAGAGTTGTTCCAGTTTTTCTAAGTTACAAATCTCATCGGGTAAAGAAGTAAGTTGATTGTCTTTGATCGATAGTTCCTTCAGCGTATTTATTTTGCCAATACTTGGGGGCAATTGTTTGAGTTTATTACTACTTAAAATGCAGCGTTCTAATTTTTTAAATGCACCAAAATTTATTGGCAGAGCAACTAATTTGTTACGGAACAGATTTAATTCTTTGAGATTCTGAAGCAATGAAAGTTCAGAAGGTATACCAATTAAATCATTGTTGTTCAATTCTAATATTTCAAGATTCACAAGTTTGTATATATCTGAAGGGATCGAATCTAATCCTTTGTATACAATTTTTAAATGATAAACTTGTGAAGGATTTCTGAATGCCTCTTCAAATGATTTATAGATTTTATCTTTTTGGGCAAAGCAGCCGATTACTCCCCCAAGCGATAATAAAAGAATCAGTTTCACTTTCATGATAATATATTTTATATGCCGGGGGATATACTGTAAATATACAAAAAATTGAAGTGTTCAATGTTCGTTTCTTAAATAGGGATTTAAGATGGCCAAAAGATCAAAACTTTTTTCTTTTTCAATAGTTCAATGATTTTATGCTGTGGAACATCAATTGCGCTGCAATAAGCAGCCTTTACAGAAAAACCTTTTTCGCCATAATAGTGTATTTGAAAAACGGTGCCGGTACTGTATCCGTCAAAATCACCATTGTAAATTTCCATTTTTATTAAACATTTATATGGAACAGTTAATCGGGTAGCAAATGAGGTTATAAATCCCTTTTGGAGATATACAAAATCTTCATAAAATTTGATCGAAAAGTAGAGGCTGTTCATTTTAATAGCGGCACCAAGAATGAGTAATGCAGAGAGGGTAATTCCAGCAGCGTTTTGCATAGAAAAAAGAACAAAGAGTGTGACTACGAATGGCAGAATTCCGTATCCCATGTTGAGTATTGTTCTAAAAAAGGATGCTTCCAGAATAAGTAACGGGCGTTTGTTGTTTTCATTTTGAGGAATGGCATTAAGTAGTTGTTCCCGAACTCCAATTTGTGCAGATCCGTTTGTGTGAGGAATCTGATTTAGTAATATACACATCTCAGTAAAAAATTCAGGTGCAACTTTTTGAAATTCATCGGGAGATTCAAAAAAGTGTTCTGTCGTTACACTTAAAAATTCGTGTATATTGTTTGCACCATAACGTCTGAAAATATTTTTTTTCCCTGTTCTCAGATCATTGTATTCAGACATTGCTCCTGCAACCCATTTGTTAATATATCCATCAAAAAAATAGTCGGTTTGTTCAAAGTTGATCCCGTTAAATCTTAAGGCATGCATCCATTCATGGATACCCAGATTATAGTTATCGTGTGGATTTTCCAATCCCTCAAGAATGTGTTTCCATGAAAGGCAAATGAATCCATTCAGATTTGTTTCTCCTTTGTGCATTTTTTTTGTCATTGGAGATTCATATATGTCGGGATAGACAACTATGTATTTGAAGTTTTGTAGAATAAATTCATCCAATCCGAATGTTGTTTGCACAGAACAAGCTGAAACAATTATTCTGATCTTATCTGTCATTTTCAATCCTTGCCGGGGAACAAATCTTTTTTCACAGATGAAGAATGAAAGGCGATCAACGAAGCGTTTTTGCAGTATCGGGTTTAAATTTTTGTAATACAAAAAACCGTTTTCGAGTTCCCTATGAATAATATCCGGAGATATAGCTGATTGAATGTATTCTGAAAATTCCAACATAATAGTTTTTGAATATGCTTTTAATAATTTTATGCTGGCTTATGATTTGTTTATCCTCCAAAGCAAAGTGTACAACTAAGTTCTTGTACTCGATTTAGCGCCCATATTCCTGAGGGCATTACCTGAATTCCAGGCAATAGACTATCCATAAATTCTTTGAGCACATCTTCTTTTTTTAATTTTAGTTTTTCAGAAAGGCCTTCTGTACTTCCTTCAATTGATTTTCCACAGACACAAACCCTTCCTCTGCGTTTTTGAAAAAGCTCGAGAAAATTATCATCCTCTTCTTTACATTTTGCATATAAATTCCGTAAAGCAAACTGCCCCGTGTCATCATCTTTAAGATCAATCCGCTTCCCGAATTCGTATTTTTCCCAAAGAGGATCTGCAAACGAAAAAGCAAAACCGGCATATCGTAAAACAATGATCACAGAAAGATCTTCGTCTGATGTTCCCATTTCGTTATAGGTATCCATCAACGTCAGTGCCCATTTTATGGATGCACCGTTATTGTGTTTTGTCATGTCAAAAACCATTTTTCGCCATCTCCAGCTCCTTTAGAAGGGGTTGTCGTCTGAGCCGGCATTTTTATCGGAGCAATTAATGAGGATAAGCCAAATGCAGCGGCAGCACTTAAAATATTGGTAACAAATCCTCTGCGTGGTATCGTATTTTTTAAGTTTTCTTCCTTCATAATTTTAAAAATTAGTTTCAGAAATTTCGATTATCAAAATGGATCTCTGTATAAAATTGAGTCATTTACTTTTGATAAGTATGAGTGAATTTACAAAAAAATTGTTGAATTAGACCTTCATTTATTTACATCAACCCAATGTTTTCTTTACATCTTAAACAGATGTTTATTTTTTAAGAAGGCATTGACGAATTTCACTTTTCTTTTTGAATTTCATCATTTAATGATTGAAAGCTGCGATGTTATATTTGCTATATAGAAAATTAAACGTTATTTATCTTACCAAATGTAAAAAACTTTAAAAGCAATCAATATGAAAGGGAATGACAAATTATTAGACACGTTAAATGCGCTACTTTCTGATGAGTTAACCGCAATAAATCAATACATGGTACATGCTGAAATGTGTGGCAATTGGAAATACAAAAGGATGCATGATCTGGTTCAAAAAAGAGCGATGCAGGAAATGAGACATGCTGAAAAATTGATCGGTCGTATTTTATTTCTTGAAGGTACTCCGGATGTTAATAATCTGAATACAGTTAATATTGGTAAAACGGTAGAAGAGCAAATCCGATTCGACCGCCTTTCAGAGGAGGAAGCGATCTTATCCTACAATAAAGCGATTCGTTTGGCATCAGATGTTTCTGATAATGGAACCTTCGAACTTTTGCAAGGAATTTTACATGATGAGGAGAATCATTTAGATTCCTTAGATGCCCAATTGAACCAGATTAAACAAATGGATATCAAACATTTTCTTGCTGATCAGGCTTTGGAAGTTGCAGAGTAATAGTTGTTTAACATAGTTGTGTTTTTTCTGTATATGTTGAATGTTTAAATTACGGGATACTGTTCGAATAATTTCCTTTAATTTTTATCTTTAATAACAGATCATCTGTTGCATCGTCAGAATATATGCCATAAGCATTAATCATAAATCCACGGATTTTATATTTGCTGGAACTGATTGCATAAACGATTGAATTATCGGAGGGGTCTCCATTCCCCTCGAAACGATAATATTCTACAATCTCAAAATCTTCGGGTTTTGGTTTTGAAGCATCATTGTCATCAAAAAGACCGTTCTCGTTGAGATTGAAATCATACGTATAACCACGTTTTTCAAGGTCTGTTATTGCTTCAGAAAGTGTTTCATATCCTTTGTTTGGAATAAATTGTTTCTGATTTATTTCGGAAAGTTCGACCATTTGTTTTTTTGATGTTAGAGTCATTATTTTTAATTATTTACGGTGAGTACCCTTGCTTCCTTTCTTATCAATGGAAGGCAGGGAGGTTATAGGCTTTACCTCATCTGTCGCAACAAATGACAGAGAAATTTTGATTTCATCTTGTAATTTATAAAATAAAAAAGCGGGGATTTTTAATCCATAATCTGTCATTTTAATAGTAAAAGTGCTGTTAACTATTAATAAATTACCATTCACTCTTGTTTTTGTATTTGCTGATTCAGTTAGATATGATAAAATTACCGGTACAGCCACGTTTCTTGTTACACCATGTATAGTAAGTTTTCCATTAGCTGTGGCTGATATTTTTTTTCCATCTTTCAATTCAGTGGAATTTGCGTTTGAAAAACTTAAAAGTGTAAATTCAGCGATTGGAAATTTTTCAGTATTAAAAAAAGATTCCCCTTTCATATCACGGTCTCTTAGATCTATTCCGGTTTTTAAAGAGCCTACATCTACAATTGCTTTCCCCTTCACATTTTTACTGATATCATTAAGGTCAAGAGAAAGTCTTACCCCGATCCTGTTCGTTACCCCGATTATAGTTTCTAAGGGCGCCTCTGATTCAAATTTTAAGATATTTCTTTCATCACTTATTTCCGCCAAAAAATTTGTTTGTGAATATCCATTTACAAAGGCGGTCGATAAAGCGAAAAAAATGATTCGAGTTGTCAGCTTTTTCATTTGATTTTTTTAATAGCTAAATTACTCAGAAGCGACTTTAATTAAAAACAGTTTAAACATTTGATACGGTGATTGTAATCAATGAATAAAAAAAGTATGATTTTACATTTGTTTATTGTTCTGTGTGTGAACGAAAAAATTATTTTTCAAACATATTTTCAAATTCTGACTTTGTTTTGTAACTATGCATCTGTCTGAACGTAAACGTTTTAGGGTTCTTTATAAAAAGAGGTAATATGAATTTTGCATATGGCCGAAATAAAATAATATTTTTCCTGTTCCTCGTGATGGTTTCCAATTGCTGAATATTTTATGCTATTTGTTTGTCAAAGGTCGCTCCTCCTGAGATGATGAGTTCAACAAAGCGACTTAAAAAAAGATTTCCATTTCACTAATAAATAATTAATTATATAAAAAAGTTCCGAAGGAGCGCTCTGTTTATATAAACCGGGATGTAAGAATCCAAGCCCCTGCGGTGCGGCTCCTAAAAGCAAAACCCCCGCAAATTGCGAGGGTTTTGAGATTATAATTACATATTAATGACTAACTACCACACGCCTCACAATCATCCTTGTTATCAATTGAACAAGTGATCTGAGCAGCCATGAGTGCAGCTTTTTCAGCTTCAGCTTCTAAAAGTGCTTGACGTTCAGCGCTGATTTGTTGTTGACGTTCCATTACTAAAACATCTTCATTGCCTAACACTTCAGTTGCTGCAGTAGCAACAGTTGTTCCTTCAGGAATTTCTTTCGCTGCAGCAGCATCCGCAGTAAATTTAATTGCATCCGCAGCAGCTTTTGTACGTAGGTAATACATTCCCGTTTTTAATCCTGCTTTCCATCCATAGAAATGCATAGAAGATAATTTCGCGAAGTTTGCATCCTGTACAAACAAGTTCAACGATTGTGACTGGCAGATATATGCGCCACGGTCAGCAGCCATATTGATAATTACTTTTTGAGAAATTTCCCAAACTGTTTTATACAATGCTTTTACATTATCAGGAATTTCAGCGATATTTTGTACAGAACCATTTGCAATGATGATCTTGTTTTTCAATGAATCGTTCCAGATTCCAAGTTTCACAAGGTCTTTCAATAAGTGTTTGTTTACAATAACAAACTCTCCCGACAATACTCTTCTTGAATAGATGTTTGATGTATATGGTTCAAAACATTCGTTGTTACCTAAGATCTGAGAAGTAGAAGCTGTAGGCATTGGTGCTAACAACAATGAGTTACGTACACCATGCGTTTTTACTTCTTCTTTCAATATATCCCATTCCCAACGAGTTGAAGGTGTTACATTCCACATGTCGAATTGAAAAACACCTTTAGATACCGGTGAACCCGCGAATGTTTCATATGGTCCTTCTAATTTTGCAAGATCTTTAGAAGCAGTCATTGCAGCATAATAAATTGTTTCGTGTATTTCTTTGTTCAACTGAACAGCTTCAGGAGAATCGAAAGGGAAACGCATTAATATGAACGCATCAGCCAAACCTTGAACGCCAATACCGATTGGGCGGTGACGCATGTTAGAGTTCCGTGCTTCAGCAACCGGATAATAATTGCGGTCGATGATCTTATTTAAATTTTTGGTGATCACATACGTGATATCGAATAATCGTTGGTGATCAAATTTTCCATCTTCCACAAAGCGTGGCAATGCGATGGAGGCAAGGTTACAAACTGCAATCTCATCAGGAGACGTATATTCCATGATTTCGGTACACAAGTTTGAAGACTTGATCGTACCCAAATTTTGTTGATTGCTTTTCCCGTTACAAGCATCTTTGTAAAGCATGTAAGGATTACCTGTTTCGATTTGTGAATCGATGATTGCAGCCCAAAGTTCACGTGCCTGAATTGTTTTGCGCGCCTTGCCTTCTTGTTCGTAACGCGTATATAATGCTTCAAATTCTGCACCCCAGCAATCAGCTAATCCCGGTGCTTCATTCGGGCAGAATAAAGACCATGTGCTGTTTTCTTCTACACGTTTCATGAATAGATCAGGTGTCCACATTGCCGTAAACAAATCACGCGCACGTGCTTCTTCTTTACCTGTGTTCTTACGAAGATCAAGGAATTCATAGATATCAGCATGCCAAGGCTCTAAGTAAATAGCGAAAGAACCTTTACGTTTTCCACCACCTTGGTCAACGTAACGAGCTGTATCGTTGAATACGCGTAACATTGGAACGATACCGTTTGAAGTTCCGTTTGTACCACGGATATAAGAACCTGTAGCGCGGATGTTGTGTATACTCAAACCGATCCCACCTGCACTTTGTGAAATTTTAGCACATGATTTTAATGTATCATAGATACCATCGATACTGTCATCTTTTACCGTTAATAAAAAGCAAGAAGACATTTGAGGCTTAGGAGTTCCTGCATTGAATAATGTAGGAGTAGCGTGTGTGAACCAACGCTCAGACATTAAGTTATACGTTTCGATAACAGAAGCGATATCGTCTTTGTGAATACCAACAGCTACACGCATAACCATGTGTTGAGGGCGTTCAGCGACTTGTCCGTTTAATTTTAAAAGGTATGAGCGCTCCAATGTTTTGAAACCGAAATAATCATAACCGAAATCGCGGTCGTAGATGATCGTAGAATCAAGTTCCTGAGCATTTTTCTGAATGATCTCATGAACATCATCAGCAATAAGCGGTGCTTTTTTACCGGTTTTCGGGTCTATATAGTTATACAGCGCTTCCATCGTTTTCGAAAACGATTTATTCGTGTTTTTGTGCAAGTTGGATACAGCTATGCGGGACGCCAATAGCGCATAGTCGGGGTGTTTGGTGGTAAGCGAAGCAGCAGTTTCAGCGGCTAAGTTATCCAATTCGCTAGTGGTAACACCTTCGTAAATCCCTTCAATTACCTTCATGGCAACATTGATTGGAGTTACGTGAATAGGGTCAAGACCGTAGCATAGTTTTTGGATGCGAGCTGTTACTTTATCAAATTTTACTGATTCGCGGTTACCATCTCTTTTGATTACGTACATAAATGAAAGTTGTTGAGTAGTTAGTTATTAGTTTGCTTGCGAGTAGTCTCTTGTACTATACTAATTTTATTTTCGTGTCACCTTGAGAAGCTCAAGGCTTAAAAATCTTCATCCAGTTTAAACACATTGTCTTCTTTTTTGCCCATTACACCGGATTTTTGATATTCGGCAACACGTTTTTCGAAGAAATTTGTTTTCCCTTGTAAGGAGATAAGTTCCATAAAGTCGAAAGGATTTATTGCGTTGTATGCTTTGTCGCATCCAAGAGCCACTAATAATCTGTCGGCAACAAATTCGATGTACTGACACATCATATCCGAGTTCATACCGATCAATCGAACCGGCAAGGCATCAGAAACAAATTCCTTTTCAATTTCTACGGCATTGGTGATAATTGCTGTTACACTTTCTTTTGGCAACTGATTCGTTAGTTCAGAATACAACAAGCAAGCGAAATCGCAATGCAATCCCTCATCGCGTGAGATCAATTCGTTCGAGAAGGTTAATCCCGGCATTAATCCACGTTTTTTTAACCAGAAGATGGAGCAGAAACTTCCCGAAAAGAAGATGCCTTCAACAGCAGCGAAAGCAATTAATCTTTCAGCGAAAGTCCCATTTCCTATCCATTTAATAGCCCATTCAGCTTTCTTTCCAACACATGGCAGTGTATCTATAGAATGAAAAAGACGGTCTTTTTCTTTAGGATCTTTAATATAAGAATCAATTAACAAAGAATAGGTTTCGGAGTGAATGTTCTCCATCATGATCTGAAAGCCATAGAAGCAGCGTGCTTCAGGATATTGCACTTCATTCATGAAGTTTACAGCAAGATTTTCATTAACGATACCATCACTTGCAGCGAAAAATGCAAGAACATGTTTGATAAAGTGTTTCTCATCATCATTTAACTTGTTGTCCCAATCTTGAAGATCCGGATTTAAGTCGATCTCCTCAGCCGTCCAAAAGCTAGCTTCTGCTTTTTTGTACATTTCCCATATATTATTATGCTTAATCGGGAAAAGCACAAATCTGTCTTTGTTCTCTTTTAGGATTGGTTCTTCGTTCATGGTCTAATTTCTTGTTATTCTTGTAATAAACTGTTTTTCAGCACCTTAATTGTTCAAGCTTTTAAAATTAGAGGGAAAAATTTCCCTGAAAGGCTATATCTTTCTTTTTGAGCTAATTAGTAAAGTATTGCTTATTGAATTAAAGGTGTACAAATTTTGGTAAAAAAAAGTGTTGTGTCAAGTGTATTGAATTAACATTTGGTCGAAGTTATAAACACGGCAAATTAACAGACGAATGTTAAGAATTGACCAATGTATTAAAGGACAGCATTTTAAGATTAAAGTGAAAAAAACTGAAAATTAATGCAGAAAAAATTTGCAGTATCGGGAAAAAATGCACAATTAGAAATACGGGTGTTTCGGGGGAAGATGGCTGAAAGGTGTCTAAAATTAATGGTTTTAGCGATATTCACTCCAGACGCAAGTAAGAAAATCAAATTTCAATTTCCCGATTTCAAGCAGTTGTTTTGAGAATTATTTCCTCAATTTATCTGCCAGTTCCAATTGTTTGTACCAATCCTTGCCATATTTACGAATTAAAGGTTCTTTCAGGAATTTATATACAGGTATATCTAACTTTGCGCCACACTCACAAGCCGGCTTGCAGATGTCCCACTTATGGTAGTTTACCGCTTCGTAATCTTTGTATTTGTTGATTCTTACGGGATATAAATGGCAGGAGATCGGTTTTTTCCAGGAGATCTTTTTATCGTAATATGCTTGTTCGATGCCACATTTAGCGATGCCGTCATCAAAAATTGTGAAAGCACAATGTTTGCCCTTTACTAATGGTGTTGTATAGTCTCCGTCATCATCGATCACAAATACACCTTGTTTCTCAATCGCTTTCACGCCATCTTTCGGCAAATAGGGTTTCACTTCATCCCAGATATCCTCTAAAATAGCAATTTCCTCTTCCTCCAGCGGTGCACCCGAATCACCTGCAATACAGCATTCACCTTTACAGGCGTTGAGGTCGCACACGAATTTTTTCTCTAACAAGTGTTCTGAAACGATGGTATTGTCTATTGCTATCATAATAATGCGTTGATTTAACGGCATGCAAATGTACCAAAAATTGATGTACAGACTTTGTCATTTACTTCTATACTTATAAATTTAACAAAAAGAAATTGTGTCTTACACCATCGGATCTGCACATTGGTACATCAATTTATTTTCTATTTTTACACCCATTATGGCAAACCAAGAAGATATTTTTAAAAACATTATTTCCCATTCCAAAGAGTATGGGTTTATTTTTCAGAGCTCCGAAATTTACGACGGCTTAAGTGCTGTTTATGATTACGGACAAATGGGAGCAGAGTTAAAAAAGAACCTGCGCGAATACTGGTGGAAAGCAATGGTGCAGATGCACGAAAACATTGTTGGCATCGATGCCGCAATTTTTATGCATCCAACAACCTGGAAAGCATCCGGACACGTTGATGCATTCAACGACCCATTGATCGATAATAAAGACAGTAAAAAACGTTATCGTGCGGATGTGTTGATTGAAGATCACGTAGCGAAGATCGAAGGCAAGATCCAGAAAGAAGTGGACAAAGCGAA
>JBILYL010000249.1:0-4576 GCA_044377775.1 Bacteroidia bacterium | reverse complement strand
CGATCCTGCATTGGATTATTGGTTTCCGAAAGCGTCATTCCCTGGTGGTGCCAGACGATCAGCAGGAAGTTTCGCGATTGGAGGAAAAGGATATGCAGGTGCTGGTAAAGGCTTAACAGGAACACGAAGAGATTTCTGGGAGTACCTCCCTTCTATTATTCTGGGCATCGAAGAAAATGCTTCTGTAATTTTTTCAAATGTTTATCCCAATCCGATGACCGATTTTGCAACGATAGAATTATCTGAGAAAATTTCTATTGAAAACCTTTCCTGGGAACTAAGAACAATTCAAGGAAAATTAATTTCCTCCGACAAGATCTCACATTCAACTTTCGTGATCAACAGAAATAATTTATCGACAGGAATATATGCATTGAACATTTATAATAAAAATGGAACGATTGCATCAAAAAAAATAATTGTACA
The DNA here is from genome assembly GCA_044377775.1 of Bacteroidia bacterium. GTDB lineage: Bacteria > Bacteroidota > Bacteroidia > 2-12-FULL-35-15 > 2-12-FULL-35-15 > 2-12-FULL-35-15. The sequence continues at coordinate 4,150 of JBILYL010000249.1, read as the reverse complement.
ATAAAAGTGAAAGACCATGAATACTATTTTCCGTAAATTCTTTTTTATACTTTTTATACTTTTTGCAACACCTTCTCTAATTTCAGCACAAGGATGGTGGTTCAAAAAAGCCGACTTTAATCAATCTGCCCGAACAGCCGCAGTTGGCTTCTCTGTAGGAACAGGCGGATTTATTGGAACAGGATATGATAGCGCCAGTTTCAAAAGAAACTTTAGTGTTTATAACCAAGTAAGCGACACATGGACACAAATTACAAGCTTAGGGGGAGCAACCGGATCCGGATTATCGCGTAACGCAGCATCTTGCTTTGTGATCGGCAATAAGGCGTATATATCATGCGGACAAGGTGACAATCCTTACAATTTAGACGTTTGGGAATATGATGCAGGAACAGATATCTGGACACAGAAAGCAAATTTTGGTGGAACTGCAAGAAGAGCCGCTGCCGGATTTGAACTGGGTGGAAATGGTTTTGTTGTCTGCGGACAAGATGCTACAGGTTTTAAAAACGACCTGTGGATGTATAATGTTGCTTCCAACACATGGACATCAAAAGCACCCTATCCAGGCACAGCCAGAAGATTGCCTGTCGCATTTACGATAGGAACAAAAGCCTATGTAGGAACAGGTGATGACGGAGCATTTAAAGGCGACTTTTATAAATACGATGCGACTGCGAATGCATGGTTTTCAGTTGCTGCTTTTGGAGGTACACCCCGCTACGGAGCAACTTGTTTCGTAATCGGAACGGACGCGTATGTTGGAACAGGTTATGACAATACATTGCTGAACAGAAAAGATTTCTGGAAATACAATTCACTCACCAATACATGGTCAACGGTTCAAGATTTTGCAGGAACTGCGCGCTCCAATGCCGTTGCTTTTTCTATTGCAGGATTGGGTTTTGTAGCAACAGGTTATGATTCACTTACAACAAAAGACCTCTGGGAATACAATCCGAATTCAAACGGAATAGTAGAAATGGATAAATTCAAATCGAGTGTGAAAATTTATCCTAACCCGATTATTGACAATGCCACGATTACTTTTAACCCTGAGTCTCTGAATGCTTTTGGCCAAATTTCATTTTCGCTTTACGACATCAATGGCAGAGAAGTAAAAAATATTGAACAACTGACTTCTTCGGAAACATCCTTGGCAAGAGGATATTTAGGAAACGGAATTTATATTTATAAGTTTACCGGGGATAACATACTGCTTGCCTCAGGAAAAATTATTTTGCAGTAGTCTTATTTCAGATGCCCGATAATACCTCTGTAAAAAGGAGTCCAGATACTTATTTTAACGCCTGCAACTTTCAAACTTTTCCCTGTCCATACGTTGCAGGTATTGAATAGGTTATAGGTTTAATTTGCTTCATAAAAGCAATCCTGATCAGAATATCCCGGGTGTTATATCAGCACAGGTTTATTATTCTTCATTTGAAATGATGAAAGTATATGATCGATCAATAATTTGTATTGCTCTTTTAAGATCACGATCTTTTTACACAATTCATTTAACTTGGGCGTATTGTATTTATAAGTTACCGGAGCGACTTTTTTACGATAGCCATTGAAGAGGAATTGATCCTAAACGAATCGGAATACCACTTTATTATAATTGGCAAATAATCAAGAACGGGGATACAAAATCAGATTGCAGCCAAGATGTTACCCAAGTGCAGTCAATATGCTAAAAACAGCACAGGCAATTACAAAATACCTACATTTGCGCATGACATTTCCAGTTGAATATTCATCTTTATCAACAACAGCATTATTAGAATTACTAATAGACAATTATTCTATTTCAGCTGAGGCCGAAATTACTTTTTTAAAGCGGGGATTTAACGATACCTATCTTATTAAAACTGCTACAGCAAAATATATTCTTCGTGTATACAAGCACAATTGGAGAAGCAAAGAAAGTATTGAAACGGAAATAAAGTTATTGGATCTTTTAAAAGAAAATGGAATATCTGTTTCCTATTCTATTTCTGATAAGCAGTCGCAATTCATACATACCATCAATGCACCGGAAGGAAACAGATATCTTGTTTTATTTTCATTTGCAGAAGGGGAACAGGTAAGAAAACTATCCAACGCACAAGCTGAATTACTGGGAAAAGAAACAGGGAAAATTCATGTCTTGACTCAAAATAAAAATTTGGGAGAAACGGCACACAACTACGACATTGAATTTCAGTTTGAAAAGACATTAAGCACACTGAAGTCTATCCTTAAAGATTATCCAGAAGAATACGCTTACGTATTAAAATTAAAAAATGAATTCAAGTCTATTTTTTTATCTATTGATAAAGGAGCATTAGCAAGCGGGATCTGCCACGGAGATCTGCAGGCAGAAAATTTTCATTTAACAGGTACTGACGAATTTACTTTTTTCGATTTTGATTTTTTCGGTACAGGTTATCTTGTTTATGATATCGGAGTATTTATGTGGTATGATCATAAGAATAAACCAAAGGAAATTATTGATTCATTTTTAAAAGGATACGCTTCACAACGCGCACTTACTGAAACAGAGATCAAGCTTCTCCCCTATTTCAGCACTTTGCGTGCGCTTTTTCAAATGACCTTGTATTGCAACATCAGTGATGGAAAACAATTGCCCTTATGGCCTGCAAGACAAGTAGCTGATTTTATAAAAAAAGTAGAAAAATGGATGCTGGTAGTTAAGTAAAAAAAAGGAGCAAATAAATTGAGATAGTATCCGAAGTGAAGGTAGCCGTTTAATTTATCACCGGCAAAATTCACAAATGGTAAATTTGATGCGGGAACAAAAATTGTTGTTTGCCACAATACATATCTTTTCAGTTTTATTTTAGTTTACGGATCATTATAAAATCATTCATAAAATATCCATTACCGATATCGAAATTAGCTACATTCTTAATTATAAAACCATTTTTGAAATAAAAATTGATGGCTTTATAGTTCTGTCTGTTAACGGTCAGCTCGATACTAAGGGCATCCGGAATCTGATCCAGAATGTGTTTTAATAAAGCCGAACCAACACCTTTTCCCTGATCGGATGTTTCCACATAAAATTTATTCAGAAAATATTCTGTGTCATTTTTTTTAGTGATAGAGATATATCCGATGGGTGTTACATTCGTATACACCAATTCGAACTGATGCCCATTTTGCATCTGATCCCGTAGACTATCTTCAGAATACATTGTACTGAGCATAAATTCGATCTGTTCCATGCTGATGATGGAGATGTAATGTTTTTTCCAGATACGATCTGCTAATTCAGCAATCAATAGCACATCCTCTTGACTTGCTTTTTTAAATTTTAAATCCATATTAAGCAGGTATTAAATTGTATTTCAATAACATTACTTCCTTCATAAGGTTGGCACAGGCAATTTCCAATCGGATTTTTTTCATGAATAACTCACCCTTCAGAAAACCATTAAATCTGGCACCGGCAAACATAAAACAAGTGAGTATGGAAATATTGAACATTTTCTTTCCTTCACCAACTGTTCCAACAATATCGATCGTATCCTGAGAACCAAAATCAAGGGGAAGAGAATTAACTGTTCTTTCATTTTATCCTTTGATCCAATTTTTAATCATTTCTAATCCGTGTTCCGTGAGAATGCTCTCCGGATGAAACTGAACACCTCTCACATCGTATTTTTTATGTTTAAGTGCCATAATATTTCCTTCCTCATCGATAGCCGTTATTTCGAGTTCAGCGGGGAAGTTGATTTTATTCACACACCACGAATGGTATCTGCCGACATTCAATTTCCGTGGAATATTTTTAAATAAAAAATCATCCGCAATAATTTCAACAGGAGTTGAAACACCATGAAAAACAGCGCTTAAATTTACAAGGGAAGCGCCAAATGCTTCTGCAATTGCTTGTTGTCCGAGACAAACACCGAAAATACTTTTAGAAGCAGCGTAGGTTTTGATGACGTCCAATAAAATTCCAGCTTCGGAAGGAATACCCGGACCTGGAGATAGTAAAATCTTATCAAATTTTAAAATTTCTTGCAGACTGATTTTATCGTTGCGGTGAACTTCAATTTCTGCATCGCTTACTTTTTCGAGGTAATGAACCAGATTGTAAGTAAAGCTATCGTAATTATCCAGTACTAGTATTTTCATA
>JBILYL010000371.1:0-2731 GCA_044377775.1 Bacteroidia bacterium | reverse complement strand
AATTCAATTTTAAATGTCAGGGGCCAAAGCAATCGCATTCTTTAATACTGCCAACTGATTATTCAATCATTTAATTCAATTTTGGATCAGAAGATTCAACAACTCCGAACCAGCCTGATAAAAAGGCAATTAATTTTGCTAAAAAAAGAGCTGAACATAATTGCGCTTTTAAAAGTACCATCAAATCCTAAAAATCCAATACATCCGCCATAAAAAAATCTGTTATTTTATTCATATTAATTGATCAGTTGCATTATTTTTTTGGTGCTCCACTGAATGTATCGGCAGAAAAAAAAGTCCTTTTTGGGGAAATTATTTTTCAGAAATCAGTTTTTCTAAAATGGCAGTAGTACTTTTCCAATTGAAAGCGCTGATCACAAACTGATAACCATTCATAGCAATTTGTTTTGCTTTCGGTTCATTTTGCAGAAGGTCGATGATGTGAAGGGCATATTGTTCAGGAGAATCGGCAACAAGGATCTGTTCACCGGGTTTCGCACCCAATGCATTATTTGCCAGCGTAGATGTGATGCAAGGCAGTTGCATGGCCATTGCTTCCAGTAATTTATTTTGCAAACCGATACTGATCTGCATCGGGGCAACAAGTATTTTGGATTTCGCAAAGTTCATCCGGATATCATCGACCCATCCGGTAACAATAACTTTGTCGGATGCAAGATCCGTAACTGTTTTGTGAGGAGTTGCTCCGGAGATCAATAAACGCGTGTTCGGTAATTTATGCCATACATACGGCATTACTTTTTCAACAAGATACTCTACACTCTCAATATTCGGTGGGTAATTCATGTTTCCGTTGAACAGCAATTCATATTCTTTTTTGTGCTGAATGGGCTTAAAATAAGACGTATCCACACCATTAGGAACAACAACAATTTTATTTTTATCGGGATGTGGGATCAGATTTTTATCCTGCTCCGATATAATTGTCCGGGAATTAAAAAAACCAAAAGCTTTATTTTCATATTTCAGCAAGCGTTTGTATTCCATTGCTAAAAAGGGCTTCATATAAAACGGATCCGTTGAAAGTCGTCTTTCAATTCCTTTAGAAAAGACATCCATATAATCCAATGTTTTGGGGATCTGAGGATATTTTTTTATGTATTCAGCGGTACGGATCAGCTGGCAATAGATGTGATCAGGCTTGTGTTTGGCGATCAGCTCATCCACTTTTTTCTGCGCTTTGCTGAAATAAAAATAACCGACCTGCAATGGCTTACCGCTAAAAAATGCACGCAAGAGATTAAAGAAAATAGTGAATTTCGAAAATTTCACGATGGAGATGGCTACGCAGTATTTTTTTAATTCGGCAAGCGCCTTATCATCTAGCCGATCATCATTCAAGGCAAATAAAATGATCTGGTGTTTTTTGGAAAGTTCTTTTATCTGGTTAAAGGCACGCAGCTTATCCCCTTTTTCGAGAGGATACGGAACACGCGATAAAAGAATAAGCAGCTTCATTAATTTAACAGGCTAAGATAAAATGCTGATAGTTTATTACAGATGATCTGATTGTCGTATTTCGCTTCCACCAATGCTCTGGCGTTTTTACCCAGCGAGTCGGAGAAGGATGTATTGTTCAAACAGTTATCAATCGCATCAACAAATTCACGTTCGGTATTTGCGATCAAGAGGTTTACACCCTTTTCATATTCGATTCCCTCCGCTCCTACAGCCGTTGAAATGATCGTTTTACCAAAAGCCATTCCTTCAATAATTTTCACACGCATACCACCACCGGAAGTAAGCGGCACGATCATGACCGATCGGGAATTAATGAAGGCGTGTGAATCGGGAACTTCACCTTCAATAACAACATTTTCCATTTTGAGATTCATGAGCCAGTCGGGCATATTCCTACCTGCTAAATACAATTTAACGGAAGGATTTTTTGCCACCACATCCAGCCACACATTTTTCAGGAACCAATTTATTCCATCCGCATTCGGTCGCCAGTCCATTGCACCGATATGAAACACTGAAGGTTTTTCCAGAGCGCTATCGTCCATCTTGTATTTTTCGAGATCGATACCAAAAGGAACATGTATGACAGGAATTGTACATCCCATTTTTTTAAACACTACGGTATCTAATTCGGTAATTGTAGCGATGGCATCGTATTTATTTAAAAGGCTCAATTCGTATTTTTTCAAACGACCTGCAAGTAATTTCAGGTACATTTTTTTCAGAGGATTTGCTGCATCTGCCGCTAGACGCTCCCAGATCATGTATTCAACATTTTGTGAACGCAAAACAATTTTCGCTTTTGAATACTTCCTGATCACATCCACATAGGGAGTAACCCAGAGCGTTTCCAGCTGGATCACGTCATACGCTTCCGATTGTAAACGTTCAATCAGCACCTTTTCAAAATCTTTGGAATAAAAACGGATGATATTATAAGATTCGGAGCTGAATAAATTCAAGATGGCATCGACAGGTTTGATAGACGTATCAATAAAAACAGAGCGGTAAGACGTTTTTTTTCGGTAAACAGGATCAATGTCATCGTCTTTGATAAAATGCTTCGGAGTATTCACGGCCAATACATGCACTGTGTTTCCTGCATTTATCAGTCCGTGCGTAAGTATATTCATCGCAATGCTTCCTCCATCCTTGGGTGGAAAAGGAATTTTACTGCAAATCTGTAATATCTTCATACCTTAAATCACTATCAATTGAAAAACGACTTCAAGAGCTAGCCGTTGCTGCA
>JBILYL010000125.1:0-7331 GCA_044377775.1 Bacteroidia bacterium | reverse complement strand
CAGTTGCAAGCGCTGCAACAACTACCAATTACACCGTTACAGTTACAGATGCAAGTGGATGTGTTGGAACAGATAACGTAACAATTTATGCTGACCCGCAAATTAATGTTGCTATTGCGGGCATTGATGTAACTTGTTTTGGTGCATGTAATGGACAAACAATTTGTATTCCTACAGGAGGAACATCTGGTTATACCTATTTATGGAATTCAGGATGTATTGCTGCATCCTGTGGTTCTCTCTGTCCGGGTAGCTATTCGGTAACTGTTACTGACACATGGGGCTGCACAGCAACAAATGATACAACCATTATTCAACCTACGTTATTAACAGCTTCAATCACTGCATCATCCAATGCAAGTTGCAATGGTGTATGTGATGGAACTGCAACAGCAACTGGAAACGGAGGAACAATTGGCGCGGCTTATGGCTATTCATGGAACACGGTTCCTGCTCAACTTACTGCAACAGCAACCGGACTCTGTAATGGGAATTACACCTGTACAATAACGGATGCAAATGGTTGCACCGCAACAACAAGTGTAATAATTACAGAGCCATCAGTAGTTGTACTTGCACCTATTGTTTCACCAACATTATGCTTTGGAGCTAGTACTACATTAACTGCAATTGCCAGTGGAGGAAATGGTGGACCATATACCTATTCATGGTCACCAGCAACTGGATTAAGTGCAACGAATATTGCAAATCCTACTGCTTCACCAGTTGCAACAACCGTTTATACTGTAAATGCTACCGATACGAATGGCTGTCCGGCTGCTGCAGTAAACGTTACTGTTACTATAAACCCGCCAATGACTCTTGCTGCTAACGGATCTACATCTATTTGTCCTGGTGGTTCAACTCCTATTTCTGCTTTAGCTGCATTAGGTTCAGGTGGACCATATACTTATTCATGGTCACCGGCAACAGGGCTAAGCAATGCTGGTATTGCAAACCCAACGGCTTCGCCATTTACAACTACAATTTATACGGTAACTGCCAATGATGGTTGTTCTCCAGCTTTATCTGCAACAGTAACAGTTACAGTCCTCCCTATTCCTGTAGTTGTTTTTTCAGGAGATTTACTTTCAGGATGTTCTCCGGTGTGTGTTAATTTTACGGATGCATCAACAGTTATAGGTAGCACAATCGCAACATGGAATTGGACATTTGGAGACGGAACAACATTCGTTGGACAAAATCCGCCTTTGCATTGTTACACGAATACCGGTCAATATACTGTTGGATTAACTGTTTCCTCAACATTAGGAGGTTGTGTTGCAACAGATACCTACCTAAACTACATTACGGTATTTCCAAACCCTGTTGCAGAATTTACAGCGTCTCCTAACCCTGCAACGGTTACCGAACCGACTGTTAATTTTACCGATCAATCCTCCTCAATTGTTCCAATTACTTCATGGACATGGGATTTTGGCGATGGAAGTTTAAATGGGACAAATTCGAATCCAACACATATTTATCCATCTATAGTTGACGGAACATATACAGTAACATTAACAGTTGTTGACGCCAATGGTTGTACCGATGTTGTTTCGCATCCAATTGTAATTGCACCTGAATTCACCTTCTTTATTCCAAATGCTTTCTCTCCTAACGATGATGGCATCAACGATTTCTTTTACGGAAAAGGAGTTGGAATAACGAAATATGAATTGTTTGTATTCGACCGTTGGGGTAATTTAATCTTCTTTGCAGATGAACTAAATAAATATTGGGATGGTAAGGCAAATCACGGAAAAGATATAGCACAACAAGATGTTTATGTTTGGAAAGTGAAATTAACTGACGTATTCGATAAGAAACACAATTACATCGGAACAGTTACAATTGTAAAATAAAAGCAACTAGGGGACTAAGGAATATAAAATAATTTATAAAATAAAAAAGAGCGCCCAAAGCGCTCTTTTTTTTGTGGTTATCTTCTTTTTGTTCTCGATACATTTATTACGCTTGCAGCTTCATAAACACTCGAACTGACATTTTCTTTTTACCTGGTTACCTAATCACCTCGTTACTTAGAAAGTTATTTCTTCACATACATTACCTCTTTCACCGCTTTTACCACGCGATCAACATTTGGTAAAGAAGCTTCAATCAAAGTGGGAGCATATGGCAAAGGAACATCTGCAGTGGTGATTCGTAAAACAGGAGCATCTAAATAATCAAATGCTTCTTTTTGCACTTTGAAGGCAACCTCAGTAGCAATTGAACCTAAAGGCCATGCCTCTTCAACAATAACCAAACGATTCGTTTTTTTAACAGAAGTAATAACCGTTGCATAATCAATCGGGCGAATGGTTCTTAAATCTATTACTTCAACACTGATTCCTTCTTTCTCCAATTCAACAGCAGCAGCCAAAGCTTGTTTCATAATTTTACCAAAAGAAACAATCGTAACATCCGTACCTTCGCGTTTAACATCAGCTACACCAATAGGAATTAAATATTCACCTTCAGGTACTTCCCCTTTATCGCCATACATCTGTTCACTCTCCATAAAGATAACAGGATCGTTATCGCGGATAGCTGATTTCAAAAGACCTTTCGCATCGTAAGGGTTAGACGGAACAATTACTTTTAAACCGGGACAATTGGCATACCAGTTGTCAAAAGCCTGTGAATGTTGAGAACTTAACATCCCTGCAGAAGCAGTTGCTCCACGAAAAACGATAGGAACAGGAAATTGACCACCACTCATGCTCATCATTTTAGCAGCAGAGTTAATGATCTGATCAATGGCAACCAAAGAAAAGTTAAAGGTCATAAATTCAACAATAGGCCGAAGACCGTTAACTGCAGAACCAATTGCAATACCTGTAAAACCAAGCTCTGCAATGGGTGTATCAATCACTCTTTTTTCACCAAACTCAGCAAGCATACCTTTACTTACTTTATAGGCTCCATTATACTCAGCAACCTCTTCCCCCATCAAATATACTTTTTCATCTCTACGCATTTCTTCGTTCATTGCTTCACGAAGTGCTTCACGAAATTCGATTGTTCTCATTTTTTTAGATTTTATGAATTACAAATTTAATGATTTTATCATACAGAAGATCAAATTTGAGAATTAAGAATCATCATAAAGGTTTCTAATACTTTATGATAAGCTACAAAGGAATTTTGTATTTTTACAAAAATTTAATATCTGTGGAAAACAACCAATTTGACATCATAATAGTAGGCGGTGGAATCGTAGGATTAGCATCTGCTTATAAGATCAATTTAAAATATCCGAATAAAAAGATCCTTGTACTTGAGAAAGAAAATGAAGTTGCAGCTCATCAAACCGGACACAACTCTGGTGTGATCCATTCTGGATTATATTACAAACCCGGCTCCTACAAAGCTAAAAACTGTGTTGATGGCAGAAGAGAACTTGTAGCATTTGCAAAAGAACACAAAATCCAGCATGACATTTGCGGTAAAATTGTAGTTGCAACCGATCCTTCGGAATTGGCTCACATGAATAAAGTTTTTAATAATGGATTGGCGAATGGTGTTGAAGGTGTTGAAAAAATTGACTCCAAACAAATTAAAGATATTGAGCCGTATTGTGTCGGCATTGAAGGATTATGGGTTCCTTGTACCGGAATCATTGATTATGCAGATGTCTCCCGAAAATATGTAGAATTGATTCATGCAAAATTTCCTCAAAGTAAAGTTCTGACGCAACAAGAAGTAAAAGCATTTGAAAAACACGATGGGTTTACCGAAGTAATTACTCATAAAGATAAATTCAGAGGAGCCTATATAATCACCTGTGCAGGTTTACAAAGTGATCGAATTGCAAAAAAAGAAGGAGCAAAAATTGACACGTCTATTGTTGGCTTTAGAGGCGACTATTTCGACTTAACAGATAAAGGCTTAAGCAAAGTTAAAAACTTAATATATCCTGTACCTAACCCTAAATATCCTTTCCTTGGTGTTCACTTTACTCGAATGATCCATGGTGGAACAGAGTGTGGCCCTAATGCTGTATTTGTTTTCAAACGCGAGGGTTACGGCAAAACAGATTTCTCATTTAAAGATACTGCCGAAGCTTTTGGATTTTTCGGAACGTGGAAGTTTTTTGCAAAAAACATGAAATTTGGTGTGGATGAGTACCGTGGAGCATTTTCAAAAAGATTTTTCTTAAAACGATTACGTACATTAATTCCTTCATTGGAGATGGATGACCTGAAACCGGGAAGAGCAGGAGTTCGTGCAATGGCTCTCGCTCCGGAAGGAGAAATGATTGACGATTTCAAAATTGAGCTGAATGGCAATGCGATTCACGTTTTGAATGCACCATCACCGGCTGCGACATCATCTTTAGCCATCGGAACCGCTATCCAAGAAATGGCAACAGAGCACTTTAACTTGCAATAAAAATTGGAATTCGCCTATTATTATTTACATTTGAAAAGTGGAAAAAGCGGATTCAATCGAAACAACAAATGCAATCATTTCTATAAATGAGGAGGGTATTGGTCACCAGTATTTTAAAGACAATTCAATCCTAGATATTCCCGAACAATTAGAAAATCTGGAAGCGATCATTAAGGTGACGGGCAACAAACCTACTCCATTTGTGATTTCAGCAGGAAAAAATATAATTGTTACAAAAGATGCTCGTGACCGAGCAATTAGGATTGAACCGCTTTCACCCATTAATGCTAATGCAATTGTTGTTCAAAATCTTGCTTATAGATTAATTGCCGAATTTTTTGTTAAAGTTCAAAAACCAAAGAGTCCTTACAAAATTTTTACGGACAAAGAAAGTGCGTATGAATGGTGCAGGCAATTTATTCAAAAACAGGTTACTGAACCCTAAAAACCACACATAATATTACTTAAATTAATATATTTTTACATAAAACAAAACCAATATTTCTCAAATGAAAAAATCAATCTCAATAAAAATTTTTCGTTCACTTTTTTTACTATTCTTCTTCAGCGTTTCTGTTTCAAGTGCTCAAAAAACATACAAATACGAGAACATTACATCCGATGCATTAAATGCCCGTATTTATAAACTAGACAATGGACTCACTGTCTATATTAGCGTATACAAAAACGCACCAAGAATTCAAACATACATCGCAACTCGTGCCGGCAGTAAAAACGACCCAAAGGACGCAACGGGCTTAGCGCATTACTTGGAACATATGCTTTTTAAAGGAACTGATAAATTCGGAAGTAAAGATTATGCTAAAGAAAAAGTAGAATTAGCTAAAATTGAAGCGCTCTATGAAGTTTACCGTAAAACAAATGATGAATCAAAACGAAAATATATATATCATAAAATTGACAGCATTTCAGGATACGCATCCACATTTGCGATTGCAAATGAATACGACAAAATGCTTTCGAATTTAGGAGCAAAGGGAACAAACGCATACACTTGGCTTGAGCAAACCGTATATGTAAATGATATTCCATCAAATCAATTAGACAAATGGACAACCATTGAATCTGAACGTTTTCGCAATCCTGTGTTGCGATTATTTCACACCGAATTGGAAGCGGTATACGAAGAAAAAAACAGAGGCTTGGACAATGATGGCGATAAGTCATGGGAAGCATTATTTAAAGGTTTATTCCCAAACAACACATACGGCTCTCAGACAACAATCGGAACGATCGATCATTTAAAAAATCCATCTCTAACAGAAATAAAAAAATATTTCAACACGTATTATGTACCAAACAATATGGCTATCTGCCTTTCGGGAGATTTAGACCCTGATGCAACAATTAAAATGATCGATGAGAAATTCGGATCATGGAAAAGCAAACCTATTCCTGCTTACCTTCCTTTCATTGAAAAACCAATTCTTACACCGGTAGTAAAAGAAGTTATCGGGCCGGATGCACAAAATGTAATGATCGGATACCGTTTCCCAGGAATTGCAAGCAAAGATGCAGATATGATCATGATAATCAATAAAATTCTATCGAATGGAAAAGCCGGATTAATTGACTTGAATTTAAATCAGGAACAAAAAGTATTGGAAGCCGGAGCTTTCGATATGGAATTCAAAGATTACTCTGCTCATATTTTAAGTGGAAGTCCGAAAGAAGGACAAACATTAGAACAATTGAAAGATCTTCTTCTTGAGCAGATCGAGAAAGTAAAAAAAGGTGAATTTCCTGACTGGATAATGAGTGCAATCATCACTGACATGAAGTTGCAGCAGACTAAAATGTACGAATACAACAGCGCACGCGCGGATGCTTTCGTCAACTCATTCATTACAGGAAGAAGTTGGAAAGAAACGGTAAATACAATTGATCGTTTATCAAAGATTACGAAGCAAGACATTATAAATTTTGCGAATGCAAATTACACCAACAATTACGTATTAGTATACAAACGAACAGGTGAAGACAAATCTGTCATGAAAGTTGAAAAACCGGCTATTACACCAGTGAATGTAAATCGCGATGATCAAAGTAATTATTTAAAAGCCGTGATCAATACCCCCATAAACAACATTGAACCCGTTTTCATCGATTACGCTTCAGATATCAAAAAAACAAATCTGAAAAACGGGATTCAGGTTTTATACAATACGAATAAAGAGAATAAAACATTTGACATGTACTATGTTTTTGACATGGGTTCAAATCAAAATAAAAAAACGGATGTTGCAATCAACTACCTGAAATATTTAGGAACGAAAGAATTAACTGCCGCTCAGGTTCAACAAGAGTTTTTTAAGTTAGGATGCTCATTTGACGTTTATGTAGATGAGGATCAAACTTGGGTTAGCTTAAGCGGACTAACCGAAAACATCGAAAATGCGACAAAGCTTTTTGAAAATTTATTAGCCAATGCTCAACCAAACGAAGCCGCTCTTGAAAATTTGATCTCCGACATCCTAAAAAAACGTGAAGATGCAAAACTAAATAAAGGTGAAATTTTATTTGGAGCCCTTACTTCTTTCGGGAAATACGGAAAAAACTCCCCTTACACCAACATTTTATCATCAACGGAATTAAAAAATCTGAAGTCAACCGAATTAATTTCGATCATCAATAGTGTAACATCTTTTCAGCACAGAGTTTTATATTATGGAGACAACGACATTGCTGACTTAACAGCGATGTTAAACAAACTGCACATCACTCCAGAAAATCTAACACCAACTCCTTTACCGGTTAAGTTTCAGGAAACAGAAGCCAATACAAATGTATACGCTGTTAATTACGACATGAAACAAGCAGAAGTAATTTTTATCTCCAAGGATGAGAAATACGACAAAATGAATGTTCCAAACATCAGACTGTTTAATGAATATTTTGGTGGCGGTATGTCT
>JBILYL010000124.1:0-7431 GCA_044377775.1 Bacteroidia bacterium | reverse complement strand
CTACTGTACTTCCTATGATGGCCTTCAACAAAAATCAACAAGTGTTTGTTTCTTTATACCTGAAGATGGTATGGGGAAAAAAATGGTTTTGATAATTTGTAAATGCTGAAATGAGTTGGTTCTTGTTTTGACGATACCCCGATCAGCCTTTTACAGATCAATTTAATTAATTTACTTATGTCTGATACTATAATTACTGAAGAGAGAACATTCCAGCGTAAGCCGGATTGGTTGAGAGTAAAATTGCCAACCGGCAAGGAGTATGCACAAGTCCGTGAAATTGTTTCCAAGCATAAATTGCATACGATCTGCGAAAGTGGAAATTGTCCGAATATGGGTGAATGCTGGGGTGCAGGCACTGCTACATTCATGATCCTTGGAAATATTTGCACACGATCTTGTGGCTTTTGCAATGTTGCTACAGGAAAACCTTTAGCTGCAGATCTGCAAGAACCGGAAAGGGTAGCTGAATCCGTTCGTTTGATGAATGTGAAACATTGTGTGATCACGTCTGTGGATCGTGATGATTTAAAAGATGGTGGTTCCACTATTTGGGCGGAAACAATTAATGCCATCAGAAGAGTAAGTCCCCAAACAAAATTTGAAACATTGATTCCGGATTTTCAAGGGAAGTGGGAGAATCTTCAACGCATTATTGATGTGAAGCCGGATATTGTTTCACATAATTTGGAAACAGTTCGCAGGTTAACAAAACAAGTGCGCATTCAGGCAAAATACGATAGAAGTTTAGAAGTATTAAAACGCTTGAAAGATGCTGGTGTAAAAACTAAATGCGGTGTGATGCTTGGGCTTGGTGAAACGGAGGATGAAGTAATTGAGACAATGGATGACTTAAGAGCTGTTGGTTGCGATGTATTAACACTCGGACAATATTTACAGCCAACTACAAAACATTTGCCAGTTGCCGAATTTATTCGTCCCGAAGTATTCGCAAAATACAAAGAGATTGGATTATCAAAAGGATTTCGTTTCGTTGAAAGCGGTCCTTTAGTGAGATCCTCTTATCACGCTGAGAAGCATATATTTTAAAAAAAATTAAACACATAGACACATAGAAAAAAGGAAGATTAAGTACTATTCGTTTAGAGTTTCACATAGCCCATAAATCGTTAACGATTTATGGGCTATGTACTTATCTAATCTACTTGCAGATTAATAATCCGTTTTAAATCCTTTCTTGCCCCGAAAAAATCAGTATAAATCCGTTTTATCTGCTTCATCCGTGTTCCATTTCCACGAATGTTCCATCCGAAGTCGCATTATTTTTACAGCATCGAACTACTTTTCACTCTATCTTTGTAATGAAATTCCACTAAGTAAAATGAGCATAACAATAACCGAAAATAAAACATTTGAAAAAAGTAGTTTTACTGAAACTTCTTTACAAAAAGGAGAATATGAAAATTGTAAATTCAAAGATTGTGATTTTTCAAATGCTCATTTAACCAACTATATTTTTGTGGATTGTGAATTTATCGATTGCAATTTAAGTATGACCAAATTCAGTAATACTGCATTGAAGACAGTGAGTTTTAAAAATTGCAAAGTATTAGGACTGAATTTTGCTGAATGCAACGACTTTTTGTTCACTGTAAATTTTGAAGATTGTTTGTTGAATTTATCCATGTTCTACAATAAAAAACTAAAAGGAACAAAGTTCAAAAATTGTAGTCTGCACGAAGTGGACTTCACGGAGACGGATTTAACAAATGCAACCTTTGATAATTGCGATTTGATGGGTGCTATTTTCAGAAATTCTATTTTAGAAAAAGCCGATTTAAGAACAGCCTTTCATTTTTCGATTGACCCGGAAGCAAATAGAATGAAGAAAGCAAAATTTTCACGAATGGGATTGGATGGGTTGCTTAATAAGTATGGCATTGATGTAACGTAAATTATACACATAGACACATAGAAAAAATATAAAAGGTTGGGGTGTTATTACATAGGAAAAAATAAATTTTTTACACAGACATCTCTCTCTCTCTTTGATAGCTTGCTTCAAACCTGTTAAAATACAAAGGAAAAATAGAATAATGATCGTTTTGCAGCATTCGCACATTCGTAACTAAAAGGTAAAAACTATGTGTCTATGTGTTTTAAAATCCATGATTAAAAGACAAATTACTAAATGAAAAAAATTAAAGTTGCAATAAATGGTTTCGGAAGAATAGGCAGAGTTACTTTGCGAATTTTGTTAACACGTGAAAACATAGAAGTAGTAGCGATCAATGATCTTACAGATGCAAAAACATTGGCACATCTTTTAAAATATGATTCCGTCCATGGTATTATCAATGCCGATATTAAAGTAGAAGAAAGGGCGATTGTTATTAATGGAAAAAAAATTGCTGTATATGCTGAAAAAGATCCGGCAAACCTTCCTTGGAAAGCATTGGGTATTGATGTTGTAATTGAATCAACAGGATTTTTTCTAAACAGAGAAACTGCCGGGAAACACATTGCTGCCGGTGCAAGAAAAGTAATTATTTCTGCTCCACCCAATACAGACGATATTAAAACGGTAGTGTTGGGAATAAATGATGATGTAATAAGCAATGATGATGTTATAATTTCAAATGCTTCTTGTACAACAAATTGTGCAGCACCAATGATTCAAGTGCTGGACTCCAATTGGGGCTTGGAGGATGGTTACATCACTACTGTTCATTCTTATACCGGTGATCAGCGTTTACACGATGCACCACATAAAGATCTGAGAAGAGCAAGAGCCGCGGCTCTTTCAATTGTTCCAACATCTACAGGAGCAGCTAAAGCGATCACAAAAATATTTCCTCACCTTGCAGGGAAATTAGGCGGCTGTGGAATGCGTGTTCCCGTTCCGGATGGTTCATTAACCGATATAACTTGTGTTCTGACGAAGCCCGTAACACCTGCGGAGATAAATGCTGCGTTTAAAAAAGCAAGTGAAACCTATCTGAAAGGAATCTTAGAATATACCGAGGATCCGATTGTTTCTGTCGACATTGTCGGTAATCCTCATTCATGTATCTATGATGCAGAATTTACTTCGGTTGTTGGAAATATGATCAAGGTAATTGGATGGTACGATAATGAATACGGCTATTCAAGCCGGTTGGCAGATTTAATTCAGAAAGTTGGAGTGTCCTCCAATTAAAAAATATCAAACGTTATTTGCAATTGGACTGGACGTGTTAGAAGGAATATTTCTAAACTTTATGAATGCTACTTATATTAAAAAATAGTTCTCCATTTTTAGAGAAATTCTTAAGAACGTATCTTCATAAATTTTCTCACTGTTTTTTTAATTTTTTATCTAAAAAAGGGGGGGTTCTGAAAATGAAAGGCCCCTTTTTGCTTATAATAAGAATCAATTTTTTTTTACAACTCTATAGAAATTATTGAAATACATTCAATTGTTCTTTTTGTTGATCTTGAAGGGGTTTGAAGTCTTTATAATTAATGTAAAAATAACAATCATAAAATTATTTTTATTAAAATACTATTATATATTTGTTATGAAGATTAAACGCGCTTCATAAAATATTTTTTTAAACTAAAAACTAGTCAAACATGAAACAAATTACTCTTATTATTGCTTTAGCAAGCACATTGTTATTCTCTTGCGGAACAGATGGGGAAGACGGACAATACTATATCTCCGTTTCTAATAACGCATGTATTATGGATTATACTGACAATAACAGTTGTGTTCCTTACGGTATGTCTTACAATTATTACTATGGACCATGCAGTAACACCGGTTCAAAAACGTATACGTTTCATTATTGCAGTGGCTCCGGCTGGACAGGTAGTTATAGTGTATATATAAATTCCGGTGAAGATAAAAAAACATTTAAAGACGGGGCTGATGGTGCTGACAGATATTATGATATTGATCTAGATGGTGATGGACTCCACAGTTCTTATCGTGGTGCCGAAAATGCTAAAAACGAATTTAGCCAAAAAGACTTTTTAGGTGAATTTGATACTAAGGCAGAAACAATTGATAAATACGTTGATATGGGTAATGGCTATACAATGCATATAACCGGAAGAAAAATTAAAGCAGGAGAAATGGTTATTGATAATCCTAAATACCTTAAAAAATAAATAATTATTCCAGTCAGAAGAATTCGGGCAATCGTATTCTTCTGACTTTTTTATTGAAAAATATAGTTTTTTTTGATTTGAACAGAATTATATCAGGAACAAATTTGTGCGCAAAGTCCTTCATGCATCAATATTATCGCGCTAAGCGCTTACTTAAAGTTCAATCCCTTTATTTATACTCCTTCAATTCCAATTTCTCTCCATCAAACACTGCATAGGTATTGTGGTTGATCCATTCACCTAAATTGATATAGCGGCTTTTTTCATCGAGTTGGATATCTAGCGGCAAATGACGATGGCCAAAAATGAAATAATCGAAATGTTCTTTTTGTAAAACTTCTCTGCAGTATACAGCTAGCCACTCGTGTTCTTCTCCTTTAAACTGTTCGTCTTTTGGTGCATTGGAAGCTCTGCTTTTTCGGGACCAGAAATGAGCCATTCCTATTCCGAAATTCGGATGGATACGGGCAAAAAGCCATTGATTTACCGGACTTGTAAATATTTTTTTGATGAACTTATACCCATAATCTCCAGGACCTAATCCATCACCATGTCCCAGATAGAATTTCTTACCATTGTATTCTTTCGTTATCGGATTGCGGTGAATAGTTACACCCAATTCTTTTTCTAAATAATCAAACATCCAAACATCGTGATTCCCTGTGA
Source organism: Bacteroidia bacterium (assembly GCA_044377775.1). Classification (GTDB taxonomy): domain Bacteria; phylum Bacteroidota; class Bacteroidia; order 2-12-FULL-35-15; family 2-12-FULL-35-15; genus 2-12-FULL-35-15. Next base: position 2,649 of record JBILYL010000124.1, on the reverse strand, counting down.
AGAGGGTGATTGGGATTCCTGAATCAACTATCTCAGCAATCTTTCCAAGTAAGCGGATGAACCCTTTCGGTACAGCATGTTTGTATTCAAACCAAAAATCAAATACATCACCCATCAAATAAATTTCTTGAGCATCCAACCTTACTTGATCCAGCCATTTTACAACAAACTTTTCGCGCTCCAAACTTTTTTCATAGTTCGGGACACCAAGGTGAAAGTCGGATGCAAAGTAAATTTTTTTGTTCGGTGTCATTTTTTATTTATACTGTAAAGTTTCTTGTTCACCATTTAGAACGAATTCGTTCGTTTTTTCAATTGTCATTTCGACCGCAGAGAAGATATCTCATTCAATTATAACTCAAAATTCCTCATCAGATTAAATGGGTTGATCAGATTTATGTTTAAAGTAAATCGTATCGTTTCCTGATATTTAAGGCCATTCGCTTCCTTATAGTTTTTCAGATCCTGTGATAATAAAATCGGGAAATAAATCTCAAACAAATTTTTTCTGATGGAAAGGCAAACACCTGCGTTGTATAAAACGTTTTCACCTGTTAATGAACTATTATCTGCAGTTCCAAAATCAGCGTAAAGATTGATCGGAAGTCCCATGTTTCCTATAGATGATTTCAGATTTAGGGCCGCGATCCACAAGGATGATTGCCCTAGTGGAGAATAGAATTTGAATCCTCCATCGGTTTCTGTAAATTGGTTTGCAAGGACACTTCCATCACCAATTGTTTCAGTTCTTCCTAAAAAGATATTGTCGTATAAGTAATCTTGCGAACCTGTTTGTCCGCTTAACCGGAAGCGGTATGGTCCGGCATCAGCAGTTTTTGTTCCAACAAATGTTCCAGCAAAGAAACGAATGTCGAATCCTTTATTTTTACGTTTGTAATTAATAGAATAGTGAGCAGTCAGTGCAGTTTTCATCATTTTTTCTCCCTGCTGGAAATTGAAATTAACATCGAACGGATTTATTGCATCCTCTTTTGAAAAAGTAAAATACAGGTCATTAAAGTTAGTAGTTACAGCATCATCTCTTTTGTAGATTGCGGGACGGAATGCATAATTTCCTGTAAAGTTATCTTTAACAATAGTAATGTGACGGTAGCGGATATCAAAGTTGAACGGACTTCTCGGTTCCGATTTTTTAAGACGGATAAAAAGTTCAGGTGCAATTTTATTGAAATTTAAATTAAGCGGATCGTTATTTATATCGTTAGGGTCATTGGAAAATGTATATCGAGTTCCTGTGATTCCAATTGTAATACGCTGTAATGAGTTTTTTGGAAAAATATTGTAAGCAATATGTCCATACCCTGCAAAGTCATTTGTACTATAGCTGAACATCGGCATCAGCTCAAATTCGAATTTCTTTTGAGGTAGTATGTTGTTGTAAAATGCGAGTCCGAACATCCATTTGTTATAGTTGTTCCACCCGGCAACGGGTGTCCAGAAAAGTTGTGTTTTGTCGGGGTTATCTAGGCTGCCAAGGAATTGTAGTCTAATCGGTTCCACTTTTTTGAAAATTCCGGATGTACGTATCTTATTATTATTTCTATTAATCTCTGGCATGTCTTCAAGCATGTCGATCTTGAAATAATCGATATCCGATTTCGGAAATGTTAAAGCTTGCTTTCCTTCAAAGCCATCAAAAACAACTTCCCCGATCAGTTTACCATCTTTTACTCCTTGAATAAAAACAGGGCCATTTATTCTTCCGTTATTTTTTACACCAAGATCCCATGTCCCATCCTGATTTTTATGAGCAAAAGATATTTTGTAATCTAATTTTCCAGTCGAGTTGATGAGTCCGTTAAACAACCAATCTAAATTTTTACCACTTGTTTTTTCTATTGATCTTCTGAAATCTTCCGGTAAAGGATGTTTGAAATGCCACTCATCAAAATAGGCTTGCATGGCTTTGTCCATTTCAGCTTCGCCTAAATAAGCCATCAGGTAATCCATAACGATAGCTGTTTTTGAATAGACGATACCGCCATAATTTATTTGCGTGAAATCTTTTGAAGGGGTCGATATTGCCTGATCTTCATTTTTTGCTGCCGAGAAAAGGTATGATAGTTCATATTGACTTTTATGTCTATAGCGGGAAAGATCAAATGCTTTTCCGATAGGGCCGTCAGCAATATTTCCTACCAGTTTCTGGTCCGGATATTTCGTTTCGATATATCTGTTTTCGTTAAATGAATTTAGTCCTTCGTCCATCCATCCGTGTTGTCTTTCATTTGATCCCAACATTCCATAAAACCAATTGTGTCCTACCTCATGTGTGATCACCACATCCAGTTGAAAAGCATTTCCGCTGCCACCAATAACAGTTATGTTCGGATATTCCATTCCTCCGCCAGCGCTGATTGTGCCATCTACCGCAGTACATTGTGCGTATGGATAATCGCCATTCCATTGCGAATAATAATAGATCGCGTCATTCAGATATTGAATGCTGTTTTTCCACAAACTTCCTTCAGCATTCGTGAACATCGCCCAGGTTGTAACTTTGTTTTTTGTATGTGGAGTAGTGACCTCCCCTTTTAAAACATGGTAACGTTTGTCGCAGAACCACGCAAAGTCATGAACGTTTTTTTGTGTAAAGCGCAAGGTCTTTGTTACTGAGTCTGAGGCAGG
>JBILYL010000123.1:0-7486 GCA_044377775.1 Bacteroidia bacterium | reverse complement strand
TTACAATACGATTTATTTTAGTGGGCTTACTTTATAAAAAACCAAAAACATAAAATTAACTAACTGATAATCAAGTAAATTAGTGTATGCAAATTCTATTTTATACTTTTATCGGACAATAATGATATTAAATAGCTAATTTGCTATTTCTAAATTCATATTTTTTGCTAAAAATGCCATTATAAAATTATATTAAACCAAAAAAATGAAAACAAATAAATTATTTCCGATTGCTTCCCTAACCATTCTTTCATTAATATTTTCCTGTAAAAATCCCTCCGTTGAAGAACCGGCTAACAACAAACTACTTTGGGCGGAAAATGTTCAATCGTCACTTTCACTTGAAACAGATACAATTTGGGATCAATCGGATCTTACAAATGCTGCAAACAAATTTGATAGAGAAAAATTAATTTCTTCTATTACTAAAGCTGTTTTAGCTGGTAAAATAAAAGCTTACAGGAATTTCCCGAATGAAGAATTGTCTCCGAAGGATGTTGATCATATTTTAGTAAAATGGGATTCTACAGCTCAAATTGAAGACCCTAAAAATCCGGGGAAGTTTGTTTCTGCTCCGATAAAAAATGAAATTACTTCATGGAATATGCCATTTATAAGGTTTACTGAAAAAATTGAATTAGATACCTTAGATTATTCTATAAGCAAAAAGGTGTCATTGGTTTCATTGTATGGTTACAAATGCACTGAAACAGGTGCAACCATAGGAGCAATGAAATTATTTGATGTGAAACTTAATTAATCAGGTTAGCAGAAATCGGATCCGGAATCGTGACAAATTTTAAATAAAACCGTTCGACTTGTCTTCTGCTCATTTTTCGGTGTAGATTAATATAGATCCGAAACACTGCTTATCTATTTAATCCGGATAATAGTATAATCTGTTTTTCTGCTTTTATCTTTGGATTTTACAGTTTCAGTATAAACAATATTGGAAATAAAAATTTTATCACCAATACCTATTAACCCAATAATTTCCATATCAACTTTCGAATTAAGTTGTTGGTAATCTAAAAATACGCTATTTACTTTTAAACTCATGGTATACCGGTTAATATTAATATTATCTAGCCGAGCTGAATTATCTTCGAAATAAAAATAATTTCCAGCAGAAATTTTCAGATGATATTTAGATTTACTTTCATCGTGTTTTATTATAAATTTCTTATTTTGGATTGAAAAGCTATCTATATGATTATCGCTCACGATGGAAATACCGAGTGCTTTGTTAACCATCAAGTTCCCCTTAAATATTCCTGCATTAAGATTTAATGATAATAATAGGGTTAAGAATATTGAAAACAATTTCATGATTTAAAAATATTACAGAATGAATAAAAAATGAATGAATTCCTTTTTTATTCCGATAATACCCGGGAAGGATTCCTATCTAACAAATATATCAAAAACATTTTAAAATCCCCTTTGGTCGTTTTTGTAGAATAATATTCAACTGTTTCATCTTTTTTGACTGCAAAACCTTAAATTGTATATGAATTATCAGGATTTGAGAATTGAAAATAAAAATGCAAATTAATCAGCGGCTGTCGCAGACTTAATCTCGAGCCCAAATTTCGCCATTTCCTTTGGAGGGTATACTTTCAAGTCAAATGACGTAGTTGAATTTGGAGGATAAAATTCATAGTAAACTTTTTCTTCCGATTTTATTTTTGTGTCTGTTTGAGAATAATAAGTCACAACTATTACAACATCTTTATATTTAGCCATCGTTGCTAAATTCTTTATAGTCCCATGTATAGTGTTGCCGTCAGGCGAATACTCTGCATTATGAAACATCCCTTCTCTTCTTGTTTGTATTTCATCCGCTTCTATTGTGCCATCCACAATCATATAATCTAATGGAGCAGCTTTTTCTTGATATGCCAGCTCCTCTTTTAATTGCGCTGGAGTTTTAGGAGCAGCTGCATCGCTTGGCGCATCTAAAGGAGAATCACCAGACCCACCGCCTGAAGTATTGCAACTTGAAAATAAAATTGCAGTCGTTATAAACAGTGTACTAAATAGTCTCATATTTTTTTGATTATAGTTATATGATAGAATTTATAAAATATGTTTCAAAATAAATTTATTAAATCTCTATACCTGCATGATTTTTATATAAAAAATGTTCGCAAAAAAACGCTGTTATTTTTTGGAAATTTCACCTCCAGAGCCCCAGAAGATCTGGGATTTCAGACCTCTCTTTTTAACTGGGAAATGGTCTTTAAAATAAAGATCTTTAAGTGATATATGCAGGGCTCCGTTTTTTTTGATCAAATAAGGTCTCACTTAGCGCGATTTCCAATCCTAAGAAGAAATCCATATCACCACTTTTTGTAAAATTTAACGCCCCGGAAAACCCGGGGCGGATAATTGTAATTATTCTCTAAACTAAATCCAATTATCAATTTCTTATTCCAGAATAATCTTTTTATTTACGATCTCGTACTTGCATATTCAATGATATGAGTCGTGTTACCTAAACAATCGACTTTCTTTAGCAGCGCGCGAAGAGTAAACTATCGTCTGTTTTAATAAACGTCAAAATAATTTTAGCCTGTTTCGGTTGCAGTGATCCATTTTTAATTCTACTTTATTAAAGCGGTTTAAAAATAAATTAACACTATTGGCAATATTTTATTTAATAATTTGTTTTGTTGTGATTTGTTAAAAAACATCACTTATCGGCACAACAGATCACAGGAAATATTTTGAAAGTTTTTACTACTAATACGATCAGCACTTCATAAAATCTACTTTTTCGATGAAGGGATAGATATTAAGGAAGAAAGGAGTTTAAAGGGGAGCGAACGAAAACGGGATTTATGTGCAAAACACTGAAAAGTATGCATTCTGGATGTCGCAGCAAAAAATAAATAGTTTTAGGAAAATACGAATGCCGGATGATTGAAGTCTTAGGCAAGAGATTTACTTCAATAATGGTCTGAGCGGATCACTATTCCCATATCACCAAACGATTGGGTGCATGCATTTGTCCCTTCAAAGGCTTTTTCAGATCCTCTTCCAGGATGTCTGAATTGATTTCAGGGATGTATAAAATGATTTCAGGGCTGCGAAGAATGACTTCATGGAGCTCTATTTTCATTTTAGGGATGCCGAAAATGATTCTAGCGGTGCGCAAAATGATTCCAGAGGTGCGGAGAATGATTTCAGGGAGCTCTATTTTCATTCTATGGATGCGCAAAATGATTTCAGAGGTGCTGAGAATGATTCTAGGAAGTTCTATTTTCATTCCAGGGATGCGCAAAATGAGTTTAGGGGTGCCGAGAATGATTTCAGGGGTGTGGATAATGAATTTACAGCGCTACAAAATTGACTTTTAGTTGCGTAGAATCAACTTTTGGGAGCATGAAACGAATCTCCGGATAATAAGAAACAAAAAACGACCTACTTAAACGTGAAGTCTGTAAATAATTTTAATTTCAGATCTGATTTCAAATACAAAGGATGTCTTGGGTGATTTTCTTTTGTTAGGGCAATATAATATCCTTTTGAAATAATATCCAAAACCTGCTTATCTCTATTTAAAAATGAACCGCTTGCACCCCAGGCAAAAACAACTTTTTTAACCTTCTTTCCTGTTTCAATAAGATAGTTGTCGTTTTCTACTCCAATTGGTTGTTGGACTTTAAATAATTCTTTGGGTTTTGATGTTCTATAAGCAAAAAGGTTTGTCATATACAAACCGCCATAACCCCAGGCTTTAGCAAAGTTAATACAACGTCTCATTGTCGGATCATTATCAACCTGATCTGCAGTTGAAGGATTAAGCCCAATAAAGTTTATCATAGGTTTATCATTATTGTTTGTCTTCTGAAATAACAGCGTCTGAGAGTAACATATTTTTAGATTTCTGTTTTATTTACAAATTTACCCCAACATCTCCTTCTCAAACATTTCAGATTCATCTTTCTGTCCGTTTTACAAATAAAAAGTACAGCAAGCATTTATTATACGTTCGGTTCAGACTTTGCTGCAAAAGGTAATCATATGAGGAGTGTTTGTTTTTAAAAACATATCCTTCACCAGAAAACCATGCCTTAGTTAGCATTCAAGATAAATATCATTATAATTCCTTCGAAGAATTACAAAAGATAATACTAGCAAAATAAAACAAGTGGGAAGCTCCTCTATCTTCTTCATTCCCCATCGTTATATTTAAAACGAAAAAAAATTAACAATAAAAGTCTGCCACGATCTTCCGTTTGATCTTTGCCGTGATCCATTTATCGTAATTTTCTATTAAGGAAACCGAGGATCCTGTACTTGACTTTTTTGCAAGCCGGACCGCCTCTGAAAGGAGCTTCAGTTCATCCGTTTCATCTTTTAAAGTTGAATGTTTCAACCCTGTGATCTTCAGCACCGTATTTACAATCGTTTCTTCTACCGGCAATAAGATCTTGTACGACTTGTTCTTTTTCAGAATCTGAGTTGCCAGAGCATGCACCAATGTTTTGTTCTTTAGTTCGAAATGAACAATGATGTTGAGGACTTCCACCCTCAGGAAAACCTGTGGCCTGTCGGCTGTATCAAAATCATTCAGGATGATATTGATGAATTTCAGGGCTTTGTGGTACTCTCCAAAATACACCAGTGTGATCGCATGCAAATAATAGAAATTGATCAGGTGGTAAGGTTCGATGCTTAGATTCAGCTTTTGGATCTCTTTTTCAATTTCCTTGATCTTTTGAAGTGCAGGTGCAAAATCATTATTGATGAGATAATATTCGATCTCATGTGTATTGGTATGTACAAAAACACGTTCGAGGATCACTTCCTTTTGAAAGGGAACCAGTTTCGCAAACTCTTTTAAATTATGGATATCATCAAAAAAGGATGACGTCTTAAAATGCTTTTTTATAGACAACAAACGGTTGTATATAGAAACATAGTCTAAGGAATTTTCCATAGCGTAGGTCTTTGAGGCGTTAAGAATATCGATCAATTTTTGTAAACATTCATACTCTTTCGGCTTGTTGTCGCAGGCATAATAATAATTGGAATAGATCAGGTAGTAAAAGATCTTAGCGGAAAAGGAGATCGCTTTACTTTCAGACTTTAATTCGGGCTGTTTGAGGATCTGCTCATACTTTTTGATAACTTCTTTCTTTGAATAGTTTTCGTTTTCGGATTGAAGCAGGTTAGATTCGTAATACAGATCGGTGATCCGTTTCAGATTATTCAGCAGCAACAGATACGTATCGATCATTTTATTCACTTCTGAAGCCTTTTTTAATCCGAGTGAATAGCCGCTGCACTTTTTTTTCCACATCAGCAGCTCGATGCTTAGCTGGAAATTTTCGCACTCCTTGGCAAGGATCTCTGTTTTGGAGATCAGTTTTAAACACTCTAGGTACAAACCTTTGTGAAAAAGTATTTCAATGGAGATCAGCGCTTCTTTAATTTCTAAATTATAGGTCTTGGAATTGTGAAAGTCGTTCAGACTTTTCAGGATCAACTGATAGAGATAATTTTTGTCGGCTGAAATAAAATCGGCATTAACACCTGCTTTCTTTAAATTTTTCACAAAAGAAGCATCCTCTTCAAGTGTTGCCCTATCCAGCTGATCAAATAAAGCAACATATTTGTTTTGTGAACCAATTATATGCCGCTCTGAAAATATTTTAAAATATCTCTTTTCCGACATACTCAGACTTTTTACCAAGACGAAAGCGTTGCTATTTTTTTTCATATTCTTCTATTTCAGACTTACTAAAATTACAGTTTTATTTTCCGGTAAACAAATACCGATGAATTATTTTAGAAAGATGATCTATTAAAATCCATGAACAAAATAGGGAAAACAGATGTTTTAAAAGAAATGCAGATAGGACATGTTAAAGAAAAAAAATAAACACATACCAGCTAATATACTAAAGAAGAGAATCATAGCGCGGATTTTGCGCCATTCGGAATTGTACAGGCGGCAGGAACTTGCAGAAAAAAGCAAGGATCAATTGGAAGAAATACAAGATAAAGGACTTATCCGGTTACGATTAATACTAGAATTTAAAAACAGAGCAAACAGACACATTAAGCAGATCAGACTCCCTAATAACTGTGACTATTAATAAAAATAATATGAAAGCAAGTGTTAATTTTATATTAAAAAAATATTAGTAAAAAGAGAACATCATTATTTTATAAACATACATTAAAACTCTATCCAATGTATAAACTAAAATTATCATCAGGAATAGCCACTATCCTGTTTACAGCATTCAGTCAGTTTACAGGTTCGGCACAAATCACTGTAAACAACACCTTGTATACAACTACGCAGCTAGTAAATACGGTTCTACTTCCGGTCGGAAGCGGCACCACTGTATCCGGAGTAAACTTCAGAGGAGTATATGGAGTCAGTTCGAAATATCAGGTAGGCTATTTTTCTACAGCAGGACCCACATTAACAGGAATGGGATTTACGAGCGGTATATACCTGAGCACTGGAAATACATCTTCGGTTCCATTGACCTTAGGCACAAATCCCGGATCGGTTGCTCAAATGAGTACACTATATACATCAGGAACTGCAGGTGAGATCCGCTCTAGTAATCCGGTTGCAGGGCAAGATGCGGATGCGCAGATTTTGATTTCCCCATACAATTATTATAATGCAGCCATTTTGGAATTTGATTTTATTCCCGTTACCTCAGGCGTTTCATTCCGTTATGTGTTTGCATCAGAAGAATACAACGATGAAAGTGGAAGTGCTTTTGCGATCAACTATAACTGTTCCGGCTACAACGATAAATTTGCCTTTTTGATCAGCGGTCCGGGAATCGCAGGCGGACAAGGATATATCAGTGATGCAAAAAACATTGCTCGTCTGCCGAACGGATCAGAAGTAGGAATCAACTCCGTAAATGACGGTATAGTCGGATCAAGTGGCAGTCCGCAAAATGCGGGATTGTGTACAGCAGAAAACCCTGGTTGGACCGTAGGAACTCCCACACCCGAATTCTTGGGTTTTATTAATGGAACACAATACAATGGCAATACACATATATTAACGGCATCACAAACAGGATTAACTCCGGGAGCAACATATCACATCCGTTTATTAATAGGTGACGCGAATGATGCAGGATATGACAGTGGTGTATTTATAGAGGCAGGAAGTTTTACAACTGAATCGGCAAGTGCAGGAGTTAATCAATCCATTTGCACCAACAGTGCAACGCTGAATGCATTAAGTCCGGCAATCGGAACATGGACATTGATAAGCGGTACAGGTACTATTACAAATGCATCAAGCGCAAGTTCAGGAGTAACAGGACTCTCAGCAGGAGCAAACGTATTTCAATGGTCGAACGGAACGGTTTCTTCAACAGTAACAATAACTGTAGGCTCCGCTCCTACTGTTTCTTCAGCTGGAAGTAATTCCATTTCATGCTCCGCATTAACGGCAACATTAACAGGAACGTCAGCAGGATCAACAATGGTT
>JBILYL010000122.1:0-7535 GCA_044377775.1 Bacteroidia bacterium | reverse complement strand
TATCTTCTTTATCAGACTAGGGAGCATTTTTAAAGCAGCAACTTCTTTCATTTTAGTTCTTGCCTCACCGGCAGGAGATCCAAAATAAGTTTTGCCCGCTGGAATATCTTCTCCCAAACCGGCTTGCGCCAGTAGTACAGCTCCTTTACCAATTCTAACATCACTTCGAATACCTGCTTGTCCCCAAAGCGCCACACCATCTTCTATAACAACAACACCTGCCACGCCAACTTGTGAAGCCATCAAACACATTTTACCAACTTGTGTATCGTGTCCGATCTGAACGTGATTATCTATTTTTGTTCCGGCACCAATTTTAGTGTCTCCGGAAACTCCTTTGTCGATGGTGCACATAGCCCCAATTTCTACATCGTCCTCAATAATTACACGTCCACAGGTGATCATCTTATCGAAATAGTCTGCACGTTTTTTATAATAAAAGGCGTCTGCACCAATAACTGAATTTGAGTGGATAATGACATTATTTCCCAGATGGCAATTGTCATAGATCACCACATTGGGATGGATCACACAATTTTCACCTATTGTTACATTGTTTCCAAGATAAACACCCGGCATAATCACGCTGGTTTTCCCCACTTTTGCAGTATCCGCAATTTGTTGTAAAGAATAATTAACCGGTTGAAAGTGACGCACCAATTTGTTATAATCTCTGAATGGATCCTCTGAAATAAGTAATCCTTTTCCAGCAGGACAGTCTACTTTTTTATTGATAAGTATGGTTGTTGCCTTGGAAAGAAGCGCTTTGTCGTAATATTTAGGGTGATCTACAAATACAATGTCACCGGATTCTACCATGTGAATTTCATTTAATCCGGTGATGATATGTTCGGCATTGCCTTCAAATTCACAGTTGATGAGTGCGGCAATATCTTTAAGTTTATATGCGGAGGATAATTTCATAATAATGGTTTTATTCTTTGTTTCAAATATAATAAAAAAGTCCCGCAATAGTGCGAGACTTTTTATACAGATAAAAAACGCTGATTATTTTACACGTTCAACATAAGAGTTGGTGCGTGTATCAATTTTAATTTTTTCGCCTTCATTTACAAAAAGCGGAACGTTAACTACAGCGCCTGTTTCCATTGTAGCTGGTTTTAATGTGTTGGTTGCTGTGTCGCCTTTAACACCCGGTTCAGCATAAGTGATCATTAGCTCAACAAATACAGGAGCCTCTGCCAAAATTGGCTCATCACCTTCAAAAGATACTTTAACTTCCATTCCTTCTTTTAAGAATTTTATTGAATCTCCAAGGAGGAAAGACGGAATATAAACCTGTTCAAAATTATCGTTATCCATTACAACAATAAAATCTCCTTCAGGGTAGATAAATTGCATGTTTTTATATTCTACACGAACCACTTCAACTGCTTCACCAGCACGGAAACGGTTTTCAACAATTTTACCGTTCTTTAAGTTACGCATACGCGCTTGGTAAAAAGCACGTAAATTTCCCGGTGTACGGTGTTGATATTCTTCTATTTTACAAAGTTCACCGTTAAAACGAATTACTGAACCTACATTGATGTCGCCTGAATTTGCCATTATTTAATGTATTTTAAATTTTGTGTTTTTGAAATTGGATTGCGAATATACGATTTCTGGGCTGAAAAAGCAAAAAGAGAATCATTTTCAATTATGGAATCTCAATAGATCACTTGTTGTGATTTCGCCTTTGAATTGCAATCGGGTAAATAAAAATGAATATATCCCAAGGTAAACTGCTAATGGTAATCTTTTCGAAAAAAATTGTATGAGTAAGATTCAGAAAACATTGAAAAATTTACTTCTGCTTATAATCTTCAATTAACAGTTGTTTATTACAAAAAGGATATTCGTATTCCTGCTGATTGGAAGCAACAATGATCATACGTTCTTTTGAATGTTCATTCATTAATTGCTGGTACCAGTCAATTGCTTTTTTGTCCAGATTCGATGTTGGCTCATCCAGCAGTAGGAGTGGCGTATCCGCTAAAACAGCAAGTGCTATACGCACCCGTTGTTTCATTCCGGATGAATAATATTTTAGTTGTTTATCTTTTGCTTTTTCGAGTCCGGTAAGTTCAATAATTTGGCTGGTTGTTAACCCTTTTTGGAAGGGTTTAAATTTTTCTTGAAACTCGATCGATTCGGTCAATGTGAACTCCTCAAATAAATCGAGGTAAGGGGCGCAATAACTTAAGTTGCTGAATATGTTCTCTGTTTCTATAACGGCACTTATGTTATCGTTAGTTGAGTCAGAGTATGAGATTTCGCCTTCAGAGTTGGTTAAACTTCCTGAAATAACCTGAAGGAGCGTTGATTTGCCGGAACCATTTGCTCCTAAAATAACATAGTTGTTTTCAGACGAAAAATCATAGTTCACCCTTCGGAAGATCCATTCGTAGTTGTAACGTTTACCGATATTTTTTAAGGAGATAGTCAATGAATTGAATTCTTAATTTGGTTAATAGTGTTTTTAGAAGAGCGATAATGTAATTGCCAAAATGAACCAAAAACTATTTTCCATTCACCATAATAATTTAGGATATACCTCTCATAATTCCATCCTTTGATTCGTGGATAAAATTAAGGATCTGCTCTTTCTCTTTTGATGCAGGGGCTTCTTGCTCAATAATTGCTAATGCATTCGTGACATTATGCCCTTTCACGTAAAGTGTACGATAAATATCTTCGATTTCTAACACACTTTCGTTTGAAAAACCTCTTCTGCGTAAACCAACAGAGTTAATCCCAACATATTGTAATGGTTCGCGGGCTGCTTTTGTAAACGGTGGAACATTTTTACGTACGAGTGATCCGCCCGTTATAAAAGCATGTGCGCCTATACGGACAAATTGCTGAACAGCAGCTAAGCCTTCTAATATTACCCAGTCTTCAATGGTAACATGTCCGGCAAGATTTACGCTATTTGCGATAATGATATTGTTTCCCAATATGCAATCGTGAGCAACATGAACGTATGCCATCAAAAGGCAGTTGCTTCCAACAGCCGTTTTCATTTTGTCGGTTGTACCTCTGTTAATCGTAACGCATTCGCGGATGGTCGTATTATCACCGATTTCGGTAGTTGTATCTTCGCCATTAAATTTAAGATCTTGTGGTATGGCAGAGATAACAGCTCCCGGAAAAATGCGACAGTTTTTACCGATGCGTGCACCGGAAAAAATAGTAACATTCGGACCGATCCAGGTTCCTTCACCAATTTCAACATTGTCGTCAATAAAAGAAAAAGGTGAAACAGTTACGTCTTTACCTATTTTTGCGTTTGGATGAATGTGGCTTAAATTGCTCATATTATAAAGCCGCAACGGCTTCTTTAGGTTGTTTGTCTTTTATTACTTGGGCTAACATTACGGCTTCAACTACTTCTTTTCCATTCACATATCCTATTCCGCGCATGTTCACTAATCCTCTACGAATCGGACTTTCAAGAGTAAGTTGAAAAACGATGGTATCACCCGGAATTACTTTTTGTTTAAATTTTACCCCATCAATCTTCATGAAATAAGTGCTGTAGCATTCCGGATCTTCCACTTGTGCCAATGCAAATATTCCGCCTACCTGTGCCATTGCTTCAATCTGCATTACTCCAGGAAATACGGGGTTGTCGGGGAAGTGCCCCTGAAAGAAAGGTTCGTTCAACGTTACATTTTTTACACCAATAATGCTTTCACCCTTGATCTCCATAATCTTGTCGATCATTAAGAACGGATAGCGGTGAGGAAGCATTTTAGATATATCATTGATATCGTAAAGTGGTTTCTTGGTGAGGTCAAATGTTTTTTCTTTTCTCTTTGACTTGATCAGTTCCTTTATTTTTTTTGCAAATGCTATATTTCCTGCATGACCGGGACGGGCAGCTAAAATGTGCATTTTTAGCGGAACACCTACTAAAGCCATATCGCCAACTATGTCAAGCAATTTATGACGGGCAGGTTCATTAAAGAAATGTAACGTGGTATTGTTTAAAACACCTTTACCTTTTATCTCCACATCTTCTCTGTGAAAAACCTTTTGAAGGTGCTTGATCTGTTCTTGTGAAACTTCTTTGTCAACCAATACGATCGCGTTGTTTAAGTCACCACCTTTGATAAGGTCATGTGCTAATAACGCTTCCAGCTCATGTAAGAATACAAACGTACGGCAGGGAGCAATTTCAGTTTTGAATTCACCAATGTGGTACATAGAAGCATGTTGCGTACCAAGTACTTCAGAGTTGTAATCTACCATTACGGTTGTTCTATATGCGTCTTGAGGTACAGCAAGCATTTCTACTTTTTTGATAGGATCTTCGTATGATAAGTTCTCTGTCAGTTCAAAATAAATACGTTCAGCATTTTGTTCTACTAATTCAACCTTTTCTAATACTTTAATGAACGGCATTGAACTCCCATCCATGATCGGCATTTCCGGTCCGTCCATCTCCATTAACACATTGTCGATCTCTAAACCAACCAACGCTGCTAAAACGTGTTCTGTTGTATGTATTCTTGCACCATTTTGTTCCAGGGTAGTTCCTCGCGAAGTATCCACAACATTGTCGACATCCGCATTAATAATAGGGTTTCCGGGTAAATCTACCCGTTGGAATTTATATCCGTGATTCTCAGGAGCCGGACGAAAAGTTAAATTGGTTTGTTTGCCTGTATGTAATCCAACACCTGAAATAGTGACAGCTGTTTTTAGTGTTCGTTGTTTTATGCTCATAGTATTCTGTTTGTTTAATCAATTAATCTTTAAAAGCGCAATAATAGCTTTGAAATTTAATGTTTCAAATTTATACAAATTATTGAATAAATGGATGATTTAACGGTTTTTTTGATCCCCATTTGATAGAGTGATCGGTCGTTTGTCAGTGCCGTGGAATACTATTTTTCTAAAAAAAAGGGAAATTCCAATAAAAAAATTAAAAAATGCTTCTTTCAATTATTTGGGTGAACACAAATAGTGTTTTTTTACAGTTTTTGCGAGCACATCAATGCTTAGTTGGTCGGAAGCATCCGCAATATCAGCAACCGATCCATCTTTAAATAAAATATTGATCCGGATTTTATCTGAACGGTAAGCATCGTTTGAAACGATTCCAGTGAAAACAAAATAACTGACTTCTTTATCATTCAGTTTTAGCCTTTTTTTTATGTCTTGCTTTATAGTCTTTATTTTATCTTCTTTAAATGCCTGATTTTGCAATTCAACCTTAAATAATTTCCGGTCGACCAATTGTTTACAAAGACCGGAAAGTACGATATCATTATGTGATGTCCATACTTTAATAGAGGTCATAATATCGTTATCATCAAGTTTCGCAAAAACATCCAGCAACATTGGATTTGTTTTGAAATCTTTTTCGCTGTATTTGTTATATAAAAACGTATGCAATGCCGGTGTACAGAAAAGATCTACTTTTTTTTCAGCGAGTTCTTTTGCTCGTTTAAGAATGTTTACCAATAAACTTTCAGCACTCAGAACCGTTTTATGCAAATACACCTGCCAGTACATTAATCTGCGTGCAATAATAAATTTTTCAATAGAATAGATCCCTTTTGCTTCAATTGCCAGCTGGTCGTTCACCACATTCAGCATTTTAATAATGCGATCGGAACTTACAACACCTTCAGATACTCCGGTAAAAAAACTATCACGGTTCAGATAATCTAAGCGATCCATATCCAGCTGACTGGATACCAATTGATTTAAAAATTTCTTTTTGTATTTGTTTTGAAATATGCTGATCGCGATAGACAGTTGTCCGTTAAATTCGGTATTCAGGCGGCTCATAAATAATTCAGAAATATCTTCATGTGTTACATTACTCACAATGCTGTGTTCCAATGCATGTGAAAACGGACCGTGACCAATGTCATGAAGAAGAATGGCGATGGTTACTCCTTTCGCTTCTTCCTCTGTGATCTCATGTCCTTTGGAGCGGATCACATCAATCGCTTGTCCCATCAAATGCATAGCACCCATGGCGTGATGAAAACGAGTATGCAATGCTCCGGGATAAACTAAATTTGTTAAGCCCAATTGTTTGATCCTTCGCAACCGCTGAAAATACGGATGATCGATGAGGTCGAAAATTATTTCGTACTGCAGAGATACGAAACCGTAGATCGGATCGTTAAATATTTTTAGTTTGTTCGAAAATGTGTTCATTGGTGCAAAGATAATTTATCTTTTTTTAACAATAGGAGCAGATTATATTTTATAACTTTATAAACTCAATTAATATGCAATTTATGGAAAGAATCAGTGTTTTGTGGGCCGATGATGAAATTGATTTATTAAAGCCTCATATTTTATTTTTAAAAGACAAAGGATACGATATCCTTACCGCTACCAGCGGTGATGAGGCCTTGGAGTTAGTTGAAAAAAATGATTTTTCAGTTGTACTCCTGGACGAGAATATGCCCGGTTTATCAGGATTGGAGACTCTGAACAGACTAAAATCCCGCTTTTCTGACATTCCGGTGATCATGATCACAAAAAGTGAAGAAGAGCATCTGATGGAAGACGCGATTGGATCAAAAATTTCCGACTATCTCATAAAGCCAGTTAACCCGAATCAGATTTTACTTTCGCTAAAAAAAACACTCGATAACAAACGTTTGATCAGTGAAAAAACAACATCAAACTATCAACAGGAATTTCGCCAGATCGGAATGACGCTGAGCGACCGTTTAAGCTGGACCGAGTGGCTTGATGTTTATAAGAAGTTGGTTTATTGGGAGTTGGAACTGGATAGCAGTAAGGATGAGAGTATGATGGAGATCCTGAAAATGCAAAAGTCGGAGGCGAATAAATTGTATGGTAAATTTGTTGAGAATAATTACATCGGATGGCTCAATGGAAAAAATCAAAATCCTCCTTTGTTTTCACACACTATTTTCAAAGCGAAAGTAGCACCTTTGCTCGATAAAAATGAAACAACTTTTGTGGTGCTGATCGATAATTTACGTTTCGATCAATGGAAAATTATTCAGCCAATCATATCTGAATATTTTAAAGTTGAACAGGAAGATCTTTATAGTAGTATTTTGCCTACTGCAACACAATACGCCCGCAATGCTTTTTTTGCCGGATTAATGCCGAGTGAAATTGAAAAACGTTTTCCTAAATTATGGTTGAACGATGAGGATGAGGGAGGAAAGAATATGCATGAAGAAGAATTTCTTGTCGATCAGTTGAAACGGTTAGGAAAGGATGTGAAAATCAGTTATAATAAAATCACGAATCATGCTGCCGGTAAACGTCTGGCGGAGAATATGAGTAATCTGATGCAAAACAAACTGAACGTCATCGTATATAATTTTGTCGACATGCTTTCACATGCTCGTACCGAAATGGAAGTTATCCGTGAATTGGCGGACGATGAAAAAGCTTATCGTTCCATCACATTGTCGTGGTTTGAACATTCACCATTGCACGATATCCTGAAACAGATCGCATCAAAAAAATGTAAATTGGTAATTACAACAGATCATGGTACGATAAAGGTGAACGAACCG
>JBILYL010000121.1:0-7580 GCA_044377775.1 Bacteroidia bacterium | reverse complement strand
AACCATGCTAAACAAACTCGTATATACTGCCACCTTTCCTTGCTTAAGGACTAAAGACAACTGAACTTCCATTCCCGCAACAAAAAGAAGCATAATAACAGATAAACTAAAAATACCATCTAGAGCAATCGGAATATTACCTGTTCTTGGAAATAAGTAATTAAAAATATCCGGGTAAAGCATGCCTAAAATGGTAGGTCCCAAAATAATACCCACAATCAATTCACCCATAACTACAGGAAGTTTAAACTTCTTACCCAGCTCAGCAAAAATCCGGGAAATGATCAGCATCGCACTGATCGATAAAAGCAAAACGATTAATTCATTATGAGCAAGCTTAATCATATATATTATAGGCGAGAGTGAATAATTAAAACATTACATGGCAAATCAGCTAATATATATTCTATATCATGTGTAAAGATCCTATCAAATACATTCAAATGTGTGTCTGGCGAATTAATCACCAACAGATCTGCTTTTTTATCTTTAGAAAATTTACTGATGGCATAACCAGGCTTTCCCTTAATAATTTTATCTGTCACGTTTATATCCCCGATATCACATTTATCAATGATCATCTGGAGGGTTTCTTCAGACTCGTCAGTGATATTCTTTTTTATTTCTTTTGTCTGGGGTGCAGTTGTATTATCAGCAATAGCCATGGCAATACCGGATACGTCAACCTCTTTAACAATGGTAAGATCTTTCACTTTTAAATGCTTTGCAAGATAAAGCGAGGTATTTATGGTATGTATTGTCTTCGGATTTTCAACACCGTTTACAATTATTTTTTTCAGTTTCATCGGCTCTGCTGATGGATTTGTGAGCAAAAGTACCGAACATTTTGCTTTTCTGCTGATATTTCTTGCGATGGAACCAAGATAAAACTTAAGTATATTTTCTTTTTCAAGGGCACCCAGAACGAGCAGATCAACAATATTCAACTTGCATAATTTCAAAATCGTATCAACAGGGTCGCCTTCCATCCAAATCACGCGTGAACTTTTAGGGTCAACCCCAACAGCGTCCATAATTGAATCCAATTCCTGTTCTTTTTCAGGGGTCTTATCTCCAATATGCAGCAACAATAACGAGGCTCCTAATACATCCGACAAACGTTTCGCCTCGGCCAACACGGGCTGACAACGGGGAGAAAATGAAATAGCGACAGCTATTGTCTCGAAGGGATAGGAAGGGCGCTTTTTTAATTTACTTAAATCCATCTTTTAAATCGTATAATTATGTGTAAAGATAATAATAACAATTGTTCTAAAACATTTTCATAATTAAATTTGTTATATTTCTAATTTGAATACTTTTACGTAAATTTTATTAAAAATACCGACTATGTACATCTTACTGTTTTTTATTGCACACTGGTTTCTTTCATTGTTTTGTCAGACTTTTTTCCTACACCGCTATTCATCTCACAAAATGTTTACAATGAGTCCGTTTTGGGAAAAATTCTTTTACTTTTTCACCTTTCTTACACAAGGCTCTTCCTTCTTAAATCCAAGAGGTTACGCGATATTACACCGCATGCACCATGCTTATAGTGACACAGAGAAAGATCCTCATTCACCGCATTTTTTCAAAGATGTTTTCGGAATGATGCTTCACACTAAAAAAATATATTTCGATTTTGTATCTAAAAAAGTGGAACCTGAAAAAGCGTTTCGTGGCGATTACCCCGTTTGGCCATTAATGGATAAAATAAGTGATATGTGGCTTGTAAGAATTGGTTTTGGGGTGCTTTATTTCTTGTTTTATTTTTATTTCCATACTGCTTGGTGGCAGTATTTACTTTTACCGATCCACTTCCTAATGGGACCAGTTCATGGCGCTATTGTGAATTGGTGCGGACACAAATACGGCTATTCTAATTATGAGAATAACGACAAAAGTAAAAACACACTTCCTATTGATTTTTTAATGTTGGGAGAGCTCTTTCAAAACAATCATCATAAAAGTCCGAATAGCTTGAAATTTTCAAAAAAATGGTTTGAATTTGATCCGACCTTTCCTGTTATTTTGGCGCTTAACGCGTTTGGAGTTATTAAAATCCGTAAACAATGAACCAGGTAATACAATTACCGCTCTTTTCTTTTGCAGTTGTTTCAACTGTAATGTCACTTACATGGATCGTTGCCTATCGTATCAAAAATGCAGGAATTGTTGATATTCTATGGGCCTTTAATTTTTTATTTATTGCCATTGTTATCTGGCTTCTTGCTGATGGTATGGACGAGCGAAAAAATTTGGTTTGCATTTTAACCGGATTATGGAGTTTGCGTTTAGGAATATACTTACTTATTCGGGTTGGTTCTCACTTAGATCAGGAAGAAGGACGATACAAGCAATTACGTTCGGAATGGGCTCCCAATGCTAATTTTAAATTTTTTGTGTTTTTTCAGATGCAGGCATTATCAAACGTATTTCTTGCTATTCCGTTTTTCATAATCGCCATAAATCCGGAACCTCATCTTTCAATCATCGAATATACAGGAGCCGGATTATGGCTCCTCGCTATAATCGGAGAGGGTCTTTCAGACCGTCAATTGCAACAATTCAAAAAAGATCCTTCTAACAAAGGAAAAGTTTGTGAAGCGGGCTTCTGGAATTACTCCCGTCATCCCAACTATTTTTTTCAATTGATGCTTTGGATTTCCGTATTTATTCTAGCAATCCCAAGTCCATATGGATGGATCTCTATTGTTTGTCCGCTTGTAATTGGATTATTAATTTTCAAAGTTACCGGAATACCTATGACCGAAGAACAATCTATTCGCTCCAAAGGCAAACTTTACAAAGAATACCAGCGCACTACCAGCGTGTTTATTCCCTGGTTCAAAAAAAAATAAACAAAGTACATTCCGATTTGTTAAATATCAGAAACTCACAAATCTAACTATGTGGTACGACTCCTTATTAGAACAAAACAAGGTTCCTGATTTCGCTCTGCGTTACGGGATCAGAAAATTATTAAAAGAACGCTTACAGCAGGAGAAGAAAGAAACCGTTGAGCTTCAACAGGCACATCTGATGAACCTGATAGCGGAGTTAAAAGAATCACCCATTGCTATAAATACTGTTGAGGCGAACGAGCAACATTATGAAGTTCCTACTGAATTTTACAAATTTTGTTTAGGAAATAATTTAAAATACAGCAGTGGTTTTTGGAAAGAAGGAGTAATCGATATAGACACGTCTGAGAATGACATGCTTGAAATCACCTGCACACGTGCAGAATTGACAGACGGTCAAGATATTTTGGAACTCGGATGCGGATGGGGTTCTTTATCTCTTTATATGGCAAAGAAATACCCAAAAAGCAACATCACTGCCGTATCGAACTCCAAGACACAAAAAATCTATATTGACGAACAAGCACAATTGCGCGGGATAAAAAATCTTACTATAATTACGGTAAACATCAACGACTTTAATATAGACAAGAAATTCGACAGAGTTGTATCCGTTGAAATGTTTGAACACATGCGTAACTATCAAAAGTTGATGCATAAAATAGCTGATTGCTTAAAAATAAACGGAAAATTATTTGTTCATATTTTCACACACAAAGATTTTGCTTATAAATTTGAAGTACTCGATGAAACGGATTGGATGAGCAAGTATTTTTTTACGGGAGGAATTATGCCAAGTGATGATTTACTTTTGTATTTTAATGAGCACTTAAGCATTGAAAAACATTGGCATGTGAGTGGAATACATTACAGCAAGACATCCGAATCTTGGTTACAAAACATGGATAAGAATAAATCGCAAATAATGCCATTGTTCGAAAGCACATATGGAAAAGATCAAGCGGTAAAATGGTGGGTTTATTGGAGACTGTTCTATATGGCTTGTGCCGAATTGTGGGGATATAATAATGGTGAGGAATGGATCGTGAGTCATTATTTATTTACAAAAAAACAATCCTGATTATCAGTTCAAAAATAAAATGGAAAAATTAGCCATCATAGGAACCGGAATTGCGGGAATGGGTTGTGCACATCTGCTGCAAAAAAAGTATGACCTTACTATTTTTGAAGAAGCCGATTATATTGGTGGACATACCAATACAATAACTGTGGATGAAGAAGGCAAGCCGGTATTTATGGACACAGGATTCATGGTATTTAACTTCCAAACCTATCCTAATCTTTGTAAACTATTTGAAGAGATAAAAGCACCGATCAAAAAAACGGACATGTCTTTTAGTGTGCAGCACACCGAAACAGGGCTCGAGTATTGCGGATCTGGAATAGATGGATTATTTGCACAGCGAAAAAACATCTTCAACATACGCTACATCAGAATGCTTATTCAAATCACACGATTCAATAAGGAGAGTGTAAAAATCCTGAACGATCCTGAATTTGAAAACTATTCATTAAAAGAATACATCAAAGCGTTCAACTATGGGGACGACATGCTATGGAAATATCTTATTCCAATGAGTTCTGCCGTTTGGTCGACACCCATGGAAGAAATGCTGAACTTCCCCATTGTAACGCTCGTTCGCTTTTTTAAAAATCATGGATTCTTAGGACTCGACACGCAGCATCAGTGGTATACACTAGAAAATGGCAGCCAATCGTATCGCAAAATACTGATCGAACCTTTTAAAGATAAAATCCAGATCAACAATGGGGTTGTAAACGTTCTGACAGAAGAAAACAAGGCAATTGTTATTACAAAAGATGGAAATAAGCATTCCTTCGACAAAGTAATATTCGCCTGCCATGCCAACCAATCCCTGAAAATCCTAGAGCAACCAACAGCAGATGAAAAAAGATTATTATCCGTTTTTCAATATCAAAAAAATATCGCCACCGTTCATACTGATGAATCCATTATGCCTAAAACGAAGAAAGTTTGGAGCAGCTGGAATTATCGGATTGAAAAAAAGAATGGAATACAACTTCCCAGCACAATATATTGGATGAATAAATTGCAAGGCGTTTCTGAAAAGAAAAACTATTTTGTTTCAATAAATGCAAACCCCTACTCCATTGATAAAGGAAAGATCATCAAAGAAATTGAATACGAACATCCATTATTTGATGTTCCTGCTATGAAAGCACAAGACGAACTCCATATATTAAATGCAAAAGGACCGCTTTACTTCTGCGGAAGCTATTTTAAATATGGCTTTCACGAAGATGCTTATGCCTCAGCAGTTAACCTTTGCAAACTATTATGAATTCCTGTCTCTATAAAGCAAACGTTATGCATCACCGGTTAGAACCGAAGAAACACCGGTTCAACTACAATGTATTTATGTTTTACATTGACTTGGATGAAGTGAATATGCTGACAAATAAATTATGGATGTTCAGTATAAATAAATTTAATTTTTTTAGCCTTAGGAACAACGAGCACATCCAGCTTCCTCTCGAAATGCCTGACACAAAAAAAAATATCAAGGAGCAAATCTCCATTTATTTGTCTCAAAATAATATTGAAATAGGTAATGGAAAAATAATGCTGCTTACAAATTTGAATGTATTAGGATACAATTTCAATCCTGTATCATTTTACTATTGTTTTGACGAAAAGAATTTTCCACTATGTGTTGTTGCTGAGATTGGAAACACCTTTGGTGAGATAAAACCATTTTTGCTCAGCAGGAACAATTTATCGGAAAATAAATTTCATTTAAACACAACTAAATACTTTTACGTTTCTCCATTTATTGATCACGACACCAATTTTGATTTCAACCTAATTGTGCCTGATGAAAAATTAAATATACGTATTGATGATTACAAAAAGGATGTCCGCTTTTTCATCAGCACACTAACCGGAACAAAAAAAGAATTGTCCAATTTAAATTTAGCATGGTACAGTATACGTTTTCCATTCATAACATTAAAAATCATAACATTAATACATTGGAACGCTATACTTCTTTGGCTAAAGAAAATCCCCTACCATAAAAAAAGTGAGGATCAGGAGTTACAAAAAGAGGTATTCAGAAGAAAAAATTAATAAAAAAAAGTTCATACGTATGTCTACAGTAATTGTAAATAGCATAAAAAGAAATTTTTACGAAAGAGTAATATTAGAAATGCTTTCGAAAATGAATTTAGGAACACTAAACATCACGATGCCATCCGGTGAGTCAATTCAAATTGGTGGAGGGAATGAAATCATTGCAAACATAGAGATCAGCAACAATAACTTTTTCAGACGGTGCTTATTATATGGAGATATCGGCTTTGGCGAATCATTTGTTGATGGCGATTGGGACACCAATAACATTACAGATGTTATAAAATGGGTAATTCTAAACATTGAAAACGCGCCAACAGTTTCCGGAAACAATACACAAAGTCTGGTATTGAACATCCTAAAGGTATTTAACAAACTTGTCCATTTCAAAAGAGCAAATAGCTTAAGCGGATCTCGCAAGAACATTTCAGAACACTACGATTTGAATAATGATTTTTTCGCACTCTTCCTTGATCCGTCAATGACATATTCTTCTGCTTATTTTAAAGAAGAGGGGATTTCATTACAAGAAGCGCAAGAAGAAAAATATGACAGATTGTGCAAACAATTGAATTTAAAAGCTACGGACCATGTACTAGAAATCGGAACCGGCTGGGGAGGTAATGCAATTCATATTGCTAAAAATTACGGCTGTAAAGTAACAACAGCAACTATTTCAGAAGAACAGTACAAATTGGCTATCCAGCGGATTGAAAAAGAAAAACTTTCCGATAAAATTACGGTTGTACTAGAAGACTATCGTTTACTTGAAGGGCAGTTCGATAAAATTGTTTCGATTGAAATGCTGGAAGCAGTCGGACACAAATTTTTAGATGTGTATTTTAAAAAATGTAATGATCTGTTAAAGAAAGACGGAATCCTTGCTATGCAGGTAATTACTTGTCCGGATTCACGTTACGAAAATATATTAAGCGAAGTGGACTGGATCCAGAAGCATATTTTTCCAGGGTCCCTCCTTCCATCTGTTGCGGCAATCAACAAGGCAATCAACAATACAGGGAATTTAACGCTGGTTGATCTAAAAGACATCGGATTGCATTACGCTAAAACATTATCCATCTGGCGCGATCAATTCAATAAGAATTTGACAGAAGTAAAAAAACTAAAGTTTGATGATCATTTTATTCGGAAATGGAATTACTACTTTTCATATTGTGAAGCAGCTTTCGAAATGCGCAACATTAATGTGATGCAGATGATCTATTCACGCCCAAACAATACAAACAGATAATTTACGAACGACCCTTTTCTTTAAAACGCGTAAAAATAAGAGCGGCAGTAAGGCAAAGAACAAAACCAAGAATACCGGACAATCTGATTCCGAGATCGTTTCCTACATCTTTACCATAAAGCAAAAACATGGCAAACAAAGCCATTCCAAATGTCTGTGCAATTTTTACAAAAAAATATCTCACAGCAAAATAGATCCCTTCTTTATTACTTGCCGTATCCAATGTATCTTTTTCGATGATCTCCGCTAGAATTGCATTTGGTAAAATATTCAATGAGGCCAATGGAATAGAGGCCAATACAATCAGTAAATAAATTTGGAGATA